>NZ_JBILYB010000310.1:0-3016 GCF_044378005.1 Prosthecobacter sp. | reverse complement strand
GCGTGAAGCCAGTGAACAGATGAAAGCCCTGATGGGGCTCAACTCGCTGACCGGGGTGGTGTATGCCATCACGGAAATCCCCGTTGAACTCATCCAGAGCATCGTCGATGCGCGGCTCGTCGAGGCCCTGCAACGCCTCAATGGTGGGCAAGCTCCGGCCACGGTGGAGCAGATGATCCGCCCCATTGCGAGTGCGGCAGTCAGAGAACAACTCGCCAACCTGCGCGAAGCCCGCATCACGCCGGATGATCCGCCGCCACCGCCGCAGCGCTTTGATGCGTTCACGCCTGCGGTGGACCAGATTATCGGCACGCCCACGTCCACGCCGCCGAAGCCGCGACGCAAGCTCACCAGCGTGACCACCAATGGCACGGTGGTGGATTGGAAAGCCGTGAAGCGGGTTTACCGCCGCACTGGTTCCATAAAGCAGGCAGCCGCGCAGTTTGAACTGTCGATCAACTCCGTGAAGGCGCGCATTCGCCGGGAGGGCTGGAGCCATGAGTGATCGACTCACCATCACCAAGTATGGCACGCGCTACTGGGCCGTGTGGTTCGACGGGGAGTTGCTGGCCGTCACGCTCTACAAGAAGGGCGCAAGGTCGGTGGCTTCCGCGATTACGACGCTCTCCACGACTCATGGGAAGGAGGTCCATCATGGCATCCAAGCCGCGTGAACGTGCTCTCAAACAAGCTCCGTCCTCACCGATGAACTGGCGACCACGCACGGCGGAGGATTTGATCGGCCAGGCCAAACGTGTGGCGCTGGCGCAGGCGGGCAAAGCCAAGCGCCTTGCCAGCGATCCATCCGCCACCATGAAGCTCCTGCTCTATGGCCCACCGGGTGTGGGCAAGACCAGCGTTGTCGAGTTTGTGGCGCTTCAGTTGGCCGGCAGTCCGCTCGCCATCGAAGACTACAACGGACGCGAGGTGACGGTGGGCCTCGTGCGCGAGTGGATGCGGCAGCTTGCCTATGGCAGCCTGTTCAGCGCGTGGTCGGTGAAGATCGTCAATGAGCTGGACCGCTGCTCACGGGAAGCGCAGGACTTGCTGCTGACCTACCTAGACCGATTGCCACCGGGACGGGCGTTCCTCGGCACGAGCAACCTGCAGCTCGATCTGCTCACCGAGCGGTTCCAGACAAGGTTCCAAGCCATCAAGCTGCTGCCTCCGACCACGGAGGAACTGGCCGCGTTCCTGAGCGCTCATTGGGCCGTGCCTTCCATCACCGCGAACCAAATCGCCGTGGGCAGCGGCGGCTGCGTGCGAGCCGCGCTCGCCGATCTCGAATCCTATCTCGACCACCAACCCTCATGAGCTTGTTCACCACCGCCCAAATCCCCATCCTTCACGACAGTCCAGGCCCATGGATTATGCATGTGCCTGTGGTGTCCACACGGCACATCCCACCAAGCGAGGCTGAGGCGTTGCTTCGTCTTCGTCCGCTGGAGTGTCGTGCACCGGATGATCCGCCCCTCTTGGCCCACCTCCTCGATGGCGTGGGTCATCTGTTCCTCATCGAAGATCTCGATGCCGATGAAATGACAACGTTCCCGCACCTGCGCGGCGTGCTCTTGGCCATCAAAGCCCGTGGCTACGCCTATGCGCGTCTCGACGCCGATGGCGAAACCTTTTCAGACCTGCCGCTCTTCGAGTGGTGACCACCAACCCCACACCAAACAACCATGCAAAACATCCAACGAATGATTGATCAACACGGCGGCTTCGAGGCCGTCCGCACTCGCTACCTCCGCCTCGAGAACCCGCCGTTCATGCGGCTGGTGATCGAGGTGATCGGTGGCCCCTATCCCAACGGCGCGTATGAACTCAGCATCGCGCATTACAGCGAACAGAACGGCGATGCCATGCGTGACCCCGAATTGACGTTCCTCGTGGTGCCTTCGGCAGAGAGCTCGACATGGACACCACTCACCTATGAAAACAGTTATCTCGGAGCCTACCAAGTCGTGGCAGAGGTGAGCCGCGAAGGCTTGATCAAGGTGAAGCACTCGCAAGCCATGAATGATCTGCGTGACTTCGCTAATCAGTGGGACCGCAATCTAAAGGAGCAGGGATTCCTTGAGGTGTGATGATAAAAATCAACCCGCTTCGCGGGACTGATCGCTCCGACATCGAAGCCTTCGTCTCTGGCTCGTCCCTCGTCGCCGACTCCAGTCTTCATGCCTGCGCTTTGCTTATCTGGATGGAACTAGGGCGGGGCGAAAGCCCAGGTCGCGACTCCGCAAGCCCGGGCCACTCCTGAGGCGGGAGGCTGCACGGCAGTTGGAGGCGTAGCTGAGCCAAGAGCCGCCACGAAACACACGGTAGTCGCCCGATGACAGCCCCGTCGGATCGATTCCACTTTTCAGCTTGTCATCACACCAGTCAGCGCACCATTCACACACATTGCCGTGCATGTCGTGCAGCCTCCATGAATTTGGCTTCTTTTGGCCGACTTCGTGCATTTGATTTCCACTGTTGCCGATATACCATCCCACCTCATCAAGACTGCTGCCAGAATAGGGCCCTTTTTCTCCAGCGCGGCAGGCGTATTCCCACTGCGCCTCTGTCGGCAGCCTATAGTGGTAGCCGCTTGGACGATTTTCGATGTCATTAAGTTTTGTGCAAAACTCCACAGCATCTCCCCAACTCACGTACTCTACCGGAAGATTTGGCCCTTTGGAGCGACTCGGGTTGCCAAACATCAGGGCTTCCCACTGCCCTTGAGTCACTGTTGTGCGAGCCATCCAAAAACCCTGGCTGATCTGCACCTGAACATGGTTTTCAGATTCGAACCGCTCTTCTTCATCCTCCGGGCTGCCCATTAAGAACACCCCAGGTGGACACCAGAGCATTTGCATGCCAAGGCTGTTCGTGATGCTGGCTGGCATCAAAGCTTGAGCAGCATCTGCCTCTGCCAGAATGCGATCAACCAGATCCAACTGCTGGTCCATGGTTAGCGGTGCGCCGAGTGCCCTCGGTCTAAGCTTGCCTTTTGGTTTCGACAACTATGCCGCTT
>NZ_JBILYB010000309.1:0-3021 GCF_044378005.1 Prosthecobacter sp. | reverse complement strand
GCATAGACCTGCTTTTGCTCATCGAGATGCTTCCATTTCTCCATGGACTCTGCCGTGGGCACATGCGGCGTGTGGCTCTCGTGAAGCCAGGCGTTGATGAAGAACGGCTGCGTCTTGTTCGCTTTGATAAAGGCTGCGGTGGCAGCAGCCGTCGCGTGCAGGTCGGCCGATTCCCAGCCTGCACCCCCGTTGAAGACGCGGGCTTCATCGTAACCATACGCCTCGGGTTTCGGGGCACCTTCGGTATCGCGATTGGTCAGGTGCCATTTGCCGAAGTGGGCGGTGCGATAGCCCGCTTGTTTGAGCAAACGAGGCAGCATGTGTGCTTTTGGGTCCAGCCAATCCGGCATGCCGCGCTCGTGATTCTGTTCCGGTGTTGCGAAGTGCTGATGCACCGAAAGCCGCGCAGGATAGAGCCCCGTCATCACCGCCGAGCGACTCGGCGAGCACACGGGATTCAGCACATTGAACTGCTGAAAGTCTGTGCCCTGGCTGGCCAGTTTATCGAGGTTGGGCGTCTTCAGCCAGGTGCTGCCATGGCTGGAGAGATCGCCCCAGCCCCAGTCGTCGGCATAGATAAAGAGGATGTTGGGCTTTGGGGTTGGCGCATCAACGCCGTGAAGCATGCCCAGCGGCGCGAGCAACAGAGCGGTGAGGTGGGTGAGGGCAAATTTCATGAAGACGGAAGCATTGAAACTGAACGCGTGAAAACGTGAACGCTGCCGGGGCATTTCAGCCGAAACCGTGTCCGATCCAGCAACGAACGATGAGTGCGATGCCACTGGCTTTCGGGCCTCGCTTCTTTGGCCCAGGCACAGGGCAGTCATCCTTGCGGAAAGGCGAGGCTGGCAGGCCTGCGCCGGATGTGGTTTAGTTTGGGAGCTGCAACCAGGCGAAAAAGGCACTTCGTCAGTCCGAAGCGTTCGCCAACGGGTGGGCCGCTTTTGATCTTGTGCATGGCGAGTGGATCTTTCGGCGGCGACCCAGGATTCAATCAGTGGGCCGCCCAGGGACGAGCTGATGATTGTACTTAAGGCACGGTCACAAAGGTCACATCATCGCCTTGCACTTTCATGAGCGGTGCGGCTTTGGCGGGGCGCACGCTGAGCTGATGATCACCGGCAGGGATGGTGGTGGTGCATTGGCCGTCTTTGAGATCGAGCGGTTTGCCATCGAGCCAAGCGGCTTCGATGCCGGTGAAGAGGAGTGGCTTCGTGGTGGCCTTGGATGCGGTGAAGCTGGCGGTGGCGTAGGGTTTGTCAGGACGGTCTTCGGCGCGTAGGTCGCCACTGACGAGGGTCATGGCGTAGGCAGCGGTTTCTTGAGCAGGTGGCTCGCCAGGTGCGGTGGCGTGGAACTTCCACATGCGGGCGACATTGAGATTGCTGGCATCAAACGGACCTGGGCGACCGATCTGACTAAGGAAGGCGAAGAGGTTGCGCTTGTCGCGAGCATCGAGCGCATCAATGAGGCCCGCAGGCATGAGGCTGCCGATGTTTTCCTTTTTGACGAGGTTGGCTTTGGAAAGCGGCAGCTCGGCACCGGGGCCGATCTTGATGATGAAATCGGTGGCGGTCTCGCGTGAGGGGATGCCGCTCATGACGGTGCCGTCTTTCATGGTGAAGGCGAAGCCGTGGTAGCCTTCCTTCACTTTCGCCGCTGGATTGAGCGTGCTTTCGATGAGGTAATCGAGCGGCGCGCTGGCACCGATGCTGGAGAAATCGGGGCCGTAGTTGCCGCCGACTCCGCCGATGGCATGGCAGGCGACGCAACCAATGCGACGATAGACGAGCTCGCCATCAGCGCTGTTGCCGCCTTCAGGCACGGACTTCACGAGCGCGGCGATTTCAGCAGGGTAGTTTCGCGGTGCAGCCTGCGCACCGACGAGGGGCTGCAAGGCTGCGACGAGCGCATTGCCACCACGGCCCATGCCTTTGGCGATCTGCAAGGCATCCGCATACGCGGCGGGTGGCAGGTCCTTTGGCACGGCGCTGGCGAACTGATTGGCAAAGGGCGCGTGTTGCAAAAGCTGACGCCAGAGGTTCTGCGCGCCATTGTGATCCGTGGTTTGCTTCAAGATGGATGGCAGGGCGGCGAAGGCATCGGCACGACCATGCATGGCCAGCGGGATCAGCGCCTCACGACGCACGTCGGCAGGTTGATCTTCAGCGACGAGCTTCTTGAGCGCCTTCACGGTTTCACCGCCACCGATGAGGCGCAGCGCTGCCAGGGCTTCACCGCGCAGGGCCGCGTCTTTTTCAGAGGCCGCAAACTCGGCGAGCGTGGCGATGAGTTTTCCCTGCTGCCATTCACCCGCGAGACGGATGGTAGCGAACTGCATGTCACGCGTCGTTGATTGCAAAAGCGGAGCGATGGCGCTGAGGTCACCCTGAGGACGGAGGCGGCGTTGCTTCGCAGCCTCGGCAAGGGCACGCGCAGCGCGAAGCCGTGCGGCAGGCTGGAGCTTGGCCTCATCAATGAAGGCGGTGAAAAGCGTGTCCACCTCGGCTTGGCCGCCGGATTTGCCGATGAGCTCGATCCATGGACCGCTGCCGGCGGCATCAATGCTGCGACCTGCAAAGAGGCGCTGCATGTAAGGCGCGGCGATGACAGGATCGGCGATGGCGGCGAGCGCGGTGAGTTGATTCTCGCGACCCGTGATCTTCTCTGGGTGTTCGGCGAGTTCGGCGAGCCATGGGCGAGCGAGTTCGTTCACCGTAGTCCAGGCGGCGAAGTCGAGGAAGCTGTCGCTGGCATCGGCAGGCATGTTTTTGAGCACGAGATCCGCGCTCTCAAAGGTGCTGATGCGGCCCAGCGCGCGGAAGGCCTCGAGGCGAGTGCGCGGGTTCTTCCCGGCCACCACCCAGGGGACGATGGCGCTGATATCGGTGATGCCCCGATTGCCGTAGGCTTTGCCGATCTCACGCAGCGCGACCTGCACGCTGGTGTCATCTTGACCCGACTTCAGCATGGCGAGCAGATGTGAGACATCGGCGGTGCGACCACTGAGCAGCCATGCGG
>NZ_JBILYB010000308.1:0-3022 GCF_044378005.1 Prosthecobacter sp. | reverse complement strand
GGTGCTCTCCTCGCGGCGCTTGTCCTTCGTGTCGAGATGGATGCGGCAGTCGCGCAGCTTCTTGTTGTGGACCTTGGCCTTGCGGGCGTTTTCACGGGCGGCCTTCTGGATGCCGCTGATCTCTTTGCGCTCCTTCTCGTTCGCCAGGATCTTGTCCTGGAGGGACTTCGCCACTTCGGCGCGCTTGTGCAGGTAGTTGTCCAGCTCCTTCACCACCGTGTTGATGATGTGGGTGCGGAGGTTGCGCCCGTTCGGCTCCATGTGGGTGGAGCCGAGCTTCGTCTTCGTTTGCGACTCGAAGACGGGCTCCTGCACCTTCACCGAAATGGCGGCGATGATGCCAGTGCGGACATCGCTGGGCTCGAACTGCTTCTTGTAGAACTCACGGCACTCCTGAACCACGGCCTCACGGAAGGCAGCGAGGTGGGTGCCGCCCTGGGTGGTGTGCTGGCCGTTGACGAAGGTGTAGAATTCCTCGCCGTAACCGGTGCCGTGCGTGAAGGCGATCTCGACATCCGTGCCATCGAGATGGATCACCGGATACTGAGGCGACTCGGTGAGCTTCGCAGCGATCAGGTCGCGCAGGCCTTCCTTGGATTTGAAGGATTCGCCGTTGAGCTTCAGCGTGAGCCCAGGGTTCAGCCAGGCGTAGTAGCGCAGCATTTCGCGGATGAAATCCAGATTGTATTTCACCTTGGGCGAGAAGGACTCCGGGTCTGGGCGGAAGGAGATGCGCGTGCCATCCGCCTCTTCGGTTGGCTTGGGTTTGGCCATCTCGAACTTGACCTCGCCCCGACAGAACTCGATGGCGCGGGTCTGCTTCTCACGCACGGCCTGGATTTCGAAGAACTCCGACAGCGCATTCACCGCCTTGATACCCACGCCGTTGAGGCCCACGGAGCGCTTGAAGACCTCGCTGTCATACTTCGCGCCTGTATTGATCTGCGCGGAGCACTCCAGCAGCTTGCCCAGCGGGACGCCGCGCCCGTAGTCGCGGATGGTGCAGAGATTGTCCTCCGTGATCTCGATCTCGATGATCTTCCCGTAGCCCATGACGTGCTCGTCGATGCAGTTATCCACGACTTCCTTCAGCAGGACGTAGATGCCGTCCTCCGGCTGAGAGCCGTCGCCCAGCTTGCCGATGTACATGCCGGGGCGCAGGCGGATGTGCTGGCGCCAGTCGAGGGACTTGATGCTGTCTTCGGTGTAGTTGTGAGCGGGTGTGGCCATGGAAAGGGAAGGGGACGCGGTGGTTGCTACCGGCTGGTAGAAGGAAGATGAGCAGGAGTCAAATGCGGTGATGGTGTTCAGCGCATCTGGCAGGGCTTATGCACCCAGGTGATAGGGGTCTTTTTGCTACAGGATTCACAGGTCTGAAAAAATCCTGTTCATCCTGTGAATCATGTCAATCCTGTAGCTCAGGCAACGCAGCATCTGAGGGCAGGGGATCTTCACTTCGCGTGCAATTGCCGGGCGATCAGATTCAGTCGGCGCAGGCAGGTGATGATGGCTCCGACGAAGATGATGACGAGGGCAAACATCAGCCCTTGGATCTGCGGTCCGGCGACTTCGGCATAAAAGAGCTGCTGCCCGGCGGCGGCGAGAGTGCCCAGGGTGAGCACAGCCATGCGGTGCTGTTTCGCCATCGGCCCCATGAAGCTCTGCTGGGCGGTCAGCGTGCCCTGGAGCAGCCGGAGATAGGCAGTGCCCATGGCGAGCACCGCGCAGGTCCAGCCGAGCGGCAGTTCGCCAAACATCTTGATCACGCCGGGCTCCACGTTCGTGCTGTAACCGGCACCGACGAGGATCAACACATCGGCCACGCGGTCTGGCACCTCATTATAAATGGGTCCGGTGGGAGATGCCTTGCCACCCTCCACGGCCACCATGCCATCGAGCAGATTGCACAGCAGGCGGAGCTGGATGCAGACCGCCGCAGCCACCCAAAGAAGGGCGGCGGTGCCCGGTGTTTTCATGTCCGGGGCCAGCCAGAAACAACCGAAGGCAGCGGCGGAAAAAGCCACGCTGAAGAGAGAGATGGCATTCGGCGTGATGCCGGAAGCACAGGCCATGCGGGCCAGGGCACGAGCCCAGGCGGTGTTGCGGGATTTGAGTTCACGGCGCGGGCCGACGGGCTTCGGAGTGTCCATGGAGGGATCAGGTGTAGTGGTGGACGGCGATCTGCTGGAAGGCGGCCTGCACCTGGGCGGTGATGGGACCGGGAGTGGAAAGGGCGCGACCATCGATCTCGGCGATGGGATGGACATCGCGGGTCGAGGAAGTGAGGAAGGCCTCCTCGCACTCGGCCAGGACGGCGGTGGGGATGGCGACCTCAGCGCAGGGCAGACCGATTTGAGCACAGGCCTGGATGACCAGCTTCCGGGTCACCCCAGCGAGGCAACCGGAGGACAACGGCGGCGTGACCAATTTGCCGTCCAGGACGATGAAGACATTGCTGCCCGTGCCCTCGCAGAGTTCCCCGCGCGTGTTCGCCAGCAGGGCCTCGCCACAGCCGCGTGACTTGGCATGGACCAGCGCACGGACGTTGTCGCCATAGGAGGTGCTTTTCACCCCGGTGAGAGCCCCGTTCTCCAGCCGAGGCCAGGGCGAAAGAGCGACGCGCTCCGTGGGAGGCCAGGTGTTCAGAGCGGAGGAGGTCACGAGCACCGTGCCAGCGCTGTCTCCACGATCCGATCCTAGCGGGCCATCCCCACTGGTCAAAGTGAAGCGGACACGGGCATTCGGGAGCTGGTTGGCCTCCAGCACGGCCTGCATGGCCGTCATGAACTCCTCCTCGGGCACGGGCTTCAGGCCCATGATCACGCAGGAATGGACGAGGCGCTCCCAGTGCTCATGCACGGCAAAGAGCTGTCCATGGCGGGCGACGAGCGTCTCGAAAACCCCATCGCCGACCAAAAGCCCATGATCGAGGGGGGAGATGCGCGCCTCGTGCAGAGGCATCAGAGAGCCGTTCAGCCAGACCATCGTGTACATGCCCCCATCCAGCCATCTTCATGCCTGC
>NZ_JBILYB010000336.1:0-43872 GCF_044378005.1 Prosthecobacter sp. | reverse complement strand
CAAGTTCGTGGCCCAGGTGGTGATGGTGACGCTGGCAGGAGCGGATGCCTTGGTAGGATAGCCGCTGATGACTCCCGTGGTCTTGTCGAACGTCAGCCCTGCAGGCAAGCCTTGGACATTGTAGCTAACAGCGGTGCGGCTGCGGGATTCCGCCTCGGTGAAGTCCACAGGCGGCTCAGCACGATCGTTCAAGTTCACGTCGATGGTATCGTTGTAGAGGCCACCGATGACCCCTGGATTGAGAACGGCTGGAGTGTTGTTCACAGGCACCTTGTCATAGACACGCACATCGTAGAAACAGCCTGCGACTTCAGTGCCGTCTGGACCGGTAACTTTGCAAACATAGAGGCCGTCGTCTTCGATCATAGCGTTCGATACGATGAGGGCATTGACTGCCGTGCCAGAGTAGGTTTCGCCTGCAAAACGGACATCTGTGTCACTGATTGGAGTGTCATCTGGAACCATGACCACCTGCGGTTCCCCGCCTTCCTCCTCCGGCGGGATGGTTTCCTCCACATAAACACGCTTGTACCATTTGTAGGAGACATTGGTTTTCGCGCCTCGCCCGACGTTGGCGGTGAGCGAGAAGCTGGGGGCACCCAACTTCACAGGAACCATGCGGGTGGTTTGATCCACCACGACGATTTCTGCGAATGCTGGTGCGGGTGGAAGCGTGACTTTGGTGCTGGTCGTATTGGTCACCTCAACGGAGTAGCTGCCTCCGTTGGCGATGGCGATGGAACTCAAAGCATAGGTGTTGGTCGTGGCACCAGCGATGACCTTGCCGTTATTCTTCCAGGCGTAGCGCAATTCAGGGCGGCCAGAAGCGTTGACGGACATGCTGAATGGCTGACCAGCAAGCAAGGTGCGGCTGGCGACGTTGTGATCAGACACGACCGGTGCAGCGTCAAGCACGGGCAGGGTCAGGCTGTTGCTCTGCACGCCAGACGGGATGACTGGGTTTGAGACGCGGCAGTAGTAGATGTCTGGAGTGGCCAGGATGGCTGCGTTATTAACAACGAAGGAAGCACTGGAGCTAACCTGCACAGGGGCACTGACACCACTCACGCGGAACCACTGGTAGGTGAGAGGCCCCTCTCCCGAGGCCGTGACACTGAAGGTGATATTCTCACCCACATACGTCGGCCCCGGATCGCGAGTGCGGGTAGCGATGACATTGGTGACCGTGTCACGCACGGTGATGGTGGCGATGGTGCTGGTCACCTGCAGGGCGGGATTGGCCGTGGAGACGAAATGACAGAAGTAGCCACCCTGATCAGCCTCAGTGATCTCCGTGATTGTGAAGGTGCTTATGAATTTGTTTGCCTGAGCAGGCACGGCGGTCGCAGGCTGGGCAGAGACAAAGGTATCCGTCGTTCCGACACGCTTAGTCCACACGGCGTTGTAGGGACCAGGGCCCGTGACGATGCAGGAAAGCTCCAGTGGCGCTCCTGGAGTCTTAATCTCTGAAAGAGGATGGTCGCCAGCGAGGATGACAGGCGTGTCATTCACATCAATAGCAGCACTTCCATTGCTGACCATCGAACCCCCTGTATTCTGGGCACGCACCTGATAGACGCCTTCAGTGTTTGTGCTGGCAACAAGTGTGAATGTGGCTGTCACGCCATTGCCAGCAGGAATGCCGTCCGCTGGTGATAGCACGAGGGACTGGATCAAGTCTTCCGAAATGGCCGAACCATCCTTGATCAAAGTAAAGGAGATCGGCGCGGAAGAGGTGGAGTCAGCTTTGGCAGTAATGGTGAAAGTCGCCCCTGGCTCAAGTATTCCGGAAGCAGGGACGCGGGTCGGACCAGCCGTGATGGTGGGAGGGGAGAACGGGGAAGGGCCAGAAAGTGTGACAACGACGAGTGCACCGAGAGTATTCAGTAAACTGGTGTCCCAGCGGTAATTGCCACCCAACTCGAAAAGGGTGAGGTCTGTGCCTGTCTCGGTTCCCGTGCGGAGGCTGGTGCTACCGACATTGATTGCTCCAAGGATGCCGTTGATGCCATTGGTGCCTGCTTTGAAGAGGTGGAAGACGTCTCCTGCCCTTGGTGTGTAGCCCTCGTTGATGAGAGTGATCTTGGCACCGCTCTCGATTCTGATCGCACCGGCCCCCGAGGCATTCTGAACATTGATCATGTCATGCTGCTGGGTGGTGACCAGAGTGTTGAGGGCGTTGGAGAATTCATTGGTATGCAGGCTGCTGATCCAGTTGATGTAGTTCAAATCAGAAGCATCCACAGAGCCGGGGGCATTGTAGGTCGGCAGGCGCACTTGCATGAGCGCTTCCGAGCCAGATTTAAAGATGGCGTCACCACTGACACTCAGAGTACCCATTTTACGGCCAGCAAGATCTCCTGGAGAGGTAATGCCACCCGACTGAACAGTCAGAGCATTCACTGAGGCACCGCCCATGATCCAACCGGAACCAGCGATGGTGCCGCCGTTGTTTACTGTGGTGCCTTGAGCATTCAGAGACCCTGTGTCACCCACCCCGTCACGCCCGACCTGAAGGATACCACCAGACACTGTGGTGGTACCGCTATAATCATTGTCCAGGGTCAGTACGCTCCAGCCACTGCCGGCCTTCACGAGACTCAAGGAAGCGCCGGTGAGGTGGGAATTCGTGCCGGGGGCAAAGAACTGGCTGTTGGGCACGCCATCGCGGAACTTGGCATCCCAGACGGCTTCATAGGCTGCCGGTGTGGCCTGGGTGATCGTGAGGCTGCCAGGAGTCGTGTCGGCATTTTCGATGATCTCAGTGCTGCCATTTGTGGTGGCGTTCAGTGTGCCGACTTCGCCGTAGAATGAGCCAGTTCCGCCGCTGGTGGTGAGTCCACCGATGGTCACTGACTTACCACCGGTCTGGATCATGGAGTTGAAGTTCATCAGCACGTCATTCGCAGCAGTCAGGGCAAGGTTGTTGCCAAAACGAAGGACAGCGGTTTTATCGAAGTCGTTGGAGGTATTTGCATTGACGGTGACATCCCCCGTCCAAGCGCTGTTGTCGCCATTGAGGACGGCATAGCCTGTCATACGTCCGTTGACGTTGTCATTGGCACCCCCCGTATCAGTGGCTTGGAAGAGGAGGTTGCCGCTGGTCGTGGTTCCATCGCGGAATTGACCGTTGAAATTCACGATCGCCTGTTCGCCGCCCAGAGAAATGCCACCATCCTGGAGGAGGACGATGAGGCTGTCATTCAGAGTGATGTTTCCATCAAAGGAGAAGCGATTTCCATTGGCTGGATTATCGATGCCAAGTCGCTTGGTCTGAGTGGGATTGTAAACCACGTCGATGTCATGCTTCACTTCCTGAATCCAATTCTGGACACTGCCAGCATTGTTGATGAGGAGTTGGGCAGTACCCTGGCGCTCACTGTCACCAAGGGTGATTTTTTTACCCGAAGCGTAGCCAGTGCCAAGCATGTCGGCCTGATTGAAAGCATAGACGGTGCCCTGCTTGATCACGAGATTGCCCTTCCATTCGGGGATATTACCACGGAACTCCATCTGCCCCTGACCGTCTTTGATGATGTCTCCACCGCCCATGACATAGCCTGCATCGAGAGCGAACCGGAGGTTGGAATTCACCCCGATATCAAAGGTGGTATTACCGGCGATGTTGGTGACTCCGTTGAGGTTGAAGGGACGGCGGTTGCCGAGGTTGAGAAGTTCATCAGCGGCAAGCGTCGTGGAGTTGTCTGCAGCAATGTCTATGAGACCACTGTAGGTGAAGGTATTTCCACCCTCGAAGGTCATGAATTCTTCAATCGTCCAGTCACCGCCATTATTGCCATTGCCGAGGAAGAACTGTACATTGGTCCCCTGGCGGAAGATCGTGCCATCTGCCCAGGAACGATTGGTGCCAAGAATGGACGTACCACCTGCATTAGCCGCACCATTATCCTGTAGGATTACCAGCGACCCCTGACGGATGTCGAGCAACCCTTGGAAGCCACCGTTGTGCCCTGCGCTACCCCCCATGAAGGTGAGCGTCCCAGTGCCCGTCTTCACGAGATCTCCACGGAAAATGTCTTCAGAAGTAATAGCTGCCTGAGTCCCGCTGACTGAACTGCCGATGATCAGATTGCCATCTGAACGAGTTACTTCAATAACACCGCCACTGCCCTGTAGGGTGATGCCTCGGTTGCCGAGAGAGGACATGCCACCCGTCCAGCGGAGCGTGCCGCCATTTAAAGTCAGGTGGCTATTCGTCACTGTTGCAGGCTCTTGCCCCAGCGCATTCACAGAATCGATCTCCAATACTGCACCATTCACATTGGTTCGCCCTGTATAGGTATTCGTTCCTGTCAGACGGACCGTACCAGTGGTATTGAACTCACTGATGTTGGTGGAGTTCGGGCCCGAGATCGTCAAAATACCATTGCCTGTGACCATGGCACCGATGTTCAGATTACCCTGACCATATTGATGAACGATGAGTTCAGGTGTCGCGCTGATCAGAGCGATGCCTGTGGCTGTCGCTGAGAGTCTCGCTGAAAGGGTGATCGAGTTCGTCGTGACCTGTGTGATATACGCACCCGGTGGAATAACCGCCGCTGGGACGATCACTCTGGCGACGGCTCCGGTGCCCCCTCCCCCCGAGAACGCTATGGTGGGCTCGCTCGTGAAACCACTGCCAGCAGCTGTTACACTGATGGCTGTCACAGCCCCGCCTGAAACCGTGGCCGTAGCCGTGGCTCCGGTACCACCACCACCGCTGATCACCACCGTTGGGGCAGAGGTGTAACCGCTACCGCCATTCGTGACTCGCACTGATCTCACATTTGGGATACCTCGCACCAACATGCCTGGTGCCAGACCAACCGTAGAGGGCATATTGGTAATGGTTTGGTTCGCAGGGCTGCTGGAGTTGTCGCCATCCGCATCACCCAGATAGCGATTCACGGTGATGGTGACACCGTTATTGCTGGCGGTGGCGACGTTCGTCAGGGTCATCGTTGAGCCCCCGGCGTTCACGCTGTCAATGGTGGTGCCTGCGGGGATGCCTGTGCCTGAGACCAACATGCCGGGAACTAGGCCCGTGGTGCTATTCAAGTTAGTGATCACTCGATTCGCATTGGTTACATTGCCAGAACGGGTGAAGTTGAAGTCACCACTCGAAGTGGAATCGAGCATGTTGATGGTGCCATTGGAGATGGTTTTGTTTGCCGCGCCGGTATTTGAACTGACAAGAATGCCACCGGCAAGCTCGTCACCGATGAGTGAAAGAGCATTGCCACCCAAGTTCACAACACTCTCAGCGAGTGTGTCGAAACGCAGTGTGTTGAGCGCCAGATTGCCAGCGAGCGAACCAAAGTATCCAGCCCCTCCGTTTTCAGAGACATCCATGCCTCCAGCCCAGGCAGCGACATTGTTTTGATATTCTTCGGGCGCACGGGAAAATGCCTCAATGCCATGGCTGGCGTTGCCATTGACCATCGCAAAGTCGGTGGCCGTACGACTCGCATTGCCATAAGTCGCCCACGAGACGATGCGATTCCTAGAGATCACTGACGAACTACCAAACGGAAGATTGATGGCGGCAACTCCGCCAGCATCCTGATTCTCGACAAAATTCGCCGTAGCCCCCACCCCACGTGTGAAGATGCCATTCGTGGCATTCGTGTTGCCAAGGTTCAAGGTCACGTTGAAGGCGGCAGTGGTGCGCGCCTCAATCTCGCTTCCACCAACGGTGAAGGCCACCGTTCGTGCAGCACCAGTGTCAGTGCTGTAGTTTGCAGTCGTGGCGGCAGTGGAATTACCGAGGACTTGGAAACTGCCGCCACGGAAGGTGAAGTTGCCGGAGTTACCGAGCCGGGCGACATTTTGCCCACGATGATCGACGACGACGGTGCCGCCCCCAAGTTCGAAGGAATGGGTGTCACTGCCACTAGCCAATAATGTATTCAACAGGCTTAGCGTGCCGCGCCCGATCTTCTGGATGCTCTGACCGTTCAGTCGCATATTTAGATCCACGTTGCCACCAGCCATAGAGTAGAAGCGTGCTGCTTTATCCAGGCCGAGGCTGCCGGTGCCGTCCCCATAAGTGACAGTGCCTGAGGTATTGATACCACCGATCCAGGAGGTGCTGCCAGAGCTGACGCGCCAGCTCGCCATGTTGAAGAGCTGGCCAGGCTTGCTCAGGAAGAGCATGTTGTTTCCACCACCACCAATGTTGAAGCCGTGCATGGTTGCGTTGCCGTTGTTGCTGGTGGAGGAGGTGTTGAAGACGCTGTTTGAATCGGCGCCTGCAATTTTGCTAAGAGCAGAATTTGTCCAAAAACCAGAGCCATCATTCCCTTGCGCGGCAGGATCATAGTCAACAATCATGATGCCTTGGTTCAGCAAGAGCCGACCAGCGGCGGCATACTGCTTCTCCATCATCACATTAAGCGTTTCATTGCCAGTAATGGTGAACCGGAAGACTTCGTTTTCATTGGTCACGGTGGTGGCACCGGCGGTGCCACGATTAATGGTAGAACCTGTAGGCAGGGATGCGACGACATTGGCGACAGGTGTCGCCACTCCGTTCACTCCGCGATCGCCAATCTGACCACGCAGAAAGATAAAACCATTGGATGAACCTGCGGTGCTCAGGACACGGGAATCAATCGCCTGCACGTCACTAGTCACAGCCGATCCTGCGGCATAGCTGCCATCCGCATTGATCCTGCCGCCATAGATGTCGCCTTGGATGATGAGAGTGGAGTTAGCGCCGGAGGCACTGATCAGAGGTGTGAAAAGTATCTGACCGGCTGCATCCACATTGTCCACGACGATGTCACCGTAGAAATAGGTCAGGTCATTCTGAGCCTGCATGACGGTCTGATCACCCTGCAGAGTGCCTACAAAGATGTCCTTTGGAGCGGAGGCACTGCCAAGAGTGATCCCCTGACTGGTGACCAATGTGCCGAGTCCCTCCACCTTGAAATGATTTCCCTGCCCACCAGCGCCTGCTGATGAACGGCCATTTCTGAGGTTAAGGACACCTTCTGAGATGGTAGTGACGCCTGTGTAAGTGCTGTAGCCGTCCAGGACGACCTGAGCCAATCCCGTCTTGGTCAGACCACCAGAACCCACAATGTCGGAGCGGATGAAGAAGTTTCCTGTCTGGACAGTTCCATCTGTAAAGCGCACATAGCCGTTCTGGTTGTTGATAATGGCCTCACGAGTGCCGAAGTCGAGCACCCCCCCCTGGATCACGGTGTCTGCCATATTTCCATTGTTCCCGATCGTGCTGTTTCCAGCACGGAAGAAGGCGCTGCTGACCATGCCTGAGGAGATTGTAAGTCTGGCATCGACTATGAGCGTCTGTGTGAGCGGATCACTGTAAGCCGTGAGCGTGGTGCCATTGTTGATGGCCGATTGCCCAATAAAGTCTCCAGCACTGTTGGCCGCAGGACCAAGACGCAGTGCATTAATGCTCATGTTTTGCCGAACCACACTCGTGATCTCGGTCAGGTTGACATTTTTGCCCGAACCACTGCCAACGTCCAAGATGCCCTCGTATGGGGAGAAGTACTCCGAATCATCCAGCGGACGAAGGAATCCACCATCTAGTGTCATGAAGTGGCTGCCTGCCAGGAATTGTAGAGTGCGTGATTGGTTGTATAGATCGGAGACGTTTGCGTTGTTATAGCCGATCTCTCGCAAGTCATCCAAATAACCATGCGGGATAATGCCACCCAAGATGCCTGCAACGATCTTGCGGCTGGTCGTCGTCGTGCCGCTTCCATACTCAGTAAGGTTTGAGGAATTCGTCACCGCCACGCGGACGCTGTCTGTACCGAGTTGGGGGGCAGCGCTGCCGAACGTGGAAGAGGCATCGAGATCACTGATTCGCAAAATGGCTCCTGGACTGCGGGTGATGTTGCCAATGGTCAGAGTCATGGCCTGATTGGCACCATCAGTCGGCCAGAGATCAATCATGTTCGTTCCGGACTGCACCCGAACCTGGGCTCCGCCGGAGGTGGCTAGAGCTTCGTTGTTGGCAGAAATGCCACCATGGATGCGCAGCCAACCATGATCGAGATTGATGTTGGCGGAGTTATTGATTCGATCATCATGGTTACCACCGCTGACGGCGGATGAGGCATCGAGTCTGTCGGTGTTGTCCAGAGTCAGCATACCACGTCGCTGCAAATTGATGTCAGAGGTTCCCGAGACTCGTGCATTCGCACCTGCCAATGTGAGACCGTACTCAGCCCATCCCTCACCATCACCGTAGGTCTGATAATTAACTCCGTTCACGCTTACCGTATCGCTCTGCCAGCCTACGGCCACCTGACTGAAACGGAGAACATTCAATGCCCCAGTAAAGTTGTTGTTGTTCGTCAGCCGCACTTCGCGAGTGCCCGTTTTAGTGAAGCCCCCTGCCCCTGTAATCTGTCCTCCAATGATGAGTTTGGTCTGAAGATCGCCTGTGAGGTTAGACTGAGCGACCACGCTGTTCGTGCCAGTCGCAGACTCATTGTGAATGATATTACGACTTGCATCACCAAGGACGGTGAGAGTTCCATCCAGATATGTGCGCGGACTTGGAATGGTGTCCGTTCCTGTGTCGATGTAGTTCACACCACCACTAGAGATGTCCAATGCGGTGCCCTTAGCAGTGACGCCATTCATGGTGATGTTCACAGTGTGGTGGACATCCCAGTTACGGTAGAGATTCAGACGAGCACCCACGTTCGGACCGGCTCCAGTTCCCACGACCGTCTGGTCAGCAAGTGTGGCTCCTTCGTAACCGATCTCGATGCCATTGGTGACGTTGGCTGCTGTGATTCCACTCCAAAGGCCAGCCGCATTAACGGGGGTATCCATTTCGAGGCGGAGAATACCTTCGCGGACGTTAATCTTGCTAAGGGAGCTGGTGAAGGTGGGCTGGTGGAGCACCACACCATCCCCCGAACGACTGCCAACTATATTGAGTACAAAGCCTTGACCGTCGAGCGTTGGGAAATTTCGGGTGAAATTGCCATCGAGAGCAGAACCGTTGTTGGGATTCGTATCATAGCCTGCGAGATCGAGACGCGCGTTATTGACAAATCCACCACCGCTCAGGGTCGTGTCTCCAGTTAGCACGATGTGCGAAACAACACCAGTGCCTGAAGTATTGCGTAGAGCTCCCGTGTTGTTCAATCCAGCACCTCCGACGCGGAAGATCTCACGCGTCGGGGAGGGGTCATCCCCCAAATTCAACGCCTGGCCGCGCAGATCAAGCGTGGCACCCGCTGCAATGATCGTCTCGTTGCCCACACCAAAAGCACCGAGAGCACGGCTGTTTCCAATGCGCATTTCCCCCTGGTTCACCATAATTTGGCCGGAGAGAGTTGCTGTGGCGGCAGCTCCAGTCTGCCCATCAAGAGCCCCCGTGAAATTATTACCATTGAGGTTCAGCAATCCATTGCCGGTTTTCGTGAAGCCTGCATTTCCATGAACATAGCCGGTCCAGCTCACAATTTGAGACGTCGCTAGATCAATGGTGAAACCTGCTGGGGTGGTGTTGTTAAGGGTCATCCTGCCGGTCATGGGCAGGTTGGTGTTAGTGGCACCGTTTGCCACTGCTGTGAGAGAACTACCATGGCTAAAGGTGATCCACTCGTTGTTATTATTGATTGTGCCACTTGTCGCGACGGTAACACCGAACAATTCGAGTGTGGCGCCTGAGTTAATGGTTGTGATACCTCTATTCACACCCAATGGATTGGAGATATTCGAGCCAGCGACACGTAGCTTGCCACTCTCAACCGTGATGTCGCCAAAGTAGTTGTCGCTTGCCGTATCAAACAAAACCGTCTGACTGTTGCCAGCACCCAGGACAACGCGACCGGCCCCCTGAAGTGCTCCGAGATCTTGAATGGCGGCACTGCTTGAAACGAATCGCAGAGTAGCCCCATGACTGAGATTAATTGCTGGGGCACCCGTGCTCAGGCTAGCGTTGGTGGCTAAACCTGGAGATGCGATGGTGCCACCCACCTGGATTTCCCCCTCATGAAGATTCACTGCACCCGTGAATGTATTGACCCCGTTCAGGAAGAGCTTGCCTGCACCCGCTTTCGTGATGCCCTGGGCTCCTGTGTTATTGGCGATGACCGTGTCGATCTGAAGTGCATTGGCACTATGTTGGTGGATGATCAGCGCTTCAAGACCAGCACCGGTTACATTGTTGCGGATAGATCCTGTCCCGTTAATAATCACGTTGCCTGAGGCAGGTGTCATCAATAGGCCACCCGCAGTCATGCCAAGCACATTATTTACGCTTAAGGTGCCACCGGCCGGCTGATTGAAGCGAAGGGTATTGGCTATGCTAGCCGCAGAGATGGCAGTGAATGCGACGACATCCACATTATTCGAAGCAGCATAAGTGTCGTTGCTGAATGTAGCCAATCCCGTGATCGCTCCATCGGCAGCGTTCGTGCTGTTCACACCCCAAGTGCTGCGTCCAACAGTAATGCTGCCTCCACCCACGATGCCATTGGTGTTGAGGGTGTCTGTGTCAGCCAGACCAGCTGCATTCAGATCAAGCGTTCCACCGACCGCCCGAGTGATCGCATTCAATCTCATAGTCGCAAGACCCGATGGACGACTGAGGTAGCTAGCTCCCACATTCAGATTCGTGCTAAGCACAATTTCAGGATTAGCACTGGCCGCTCCAACGAGTTCAATGTTTGCCCCCGACATGCCAGCGAAGTAAGTCCCACTTGGAACATCACTATCAGCGCCAAGAAGTTGAATGACGCCAGCCCCATTCCAACCCAATTCCAAAGCAGAGCCGTCAGCAAATTTGGATGTATTATTGACGGTGTAATCAAGCCTCACTTTACCACCTGTAACAGCAGTGATGCCTGTGTAGGTATTGGTTCCAGAAAGCACCTTGGTCCCCATGTCGGTCAACAGCAAGCGTCCGGTGCCAACTGTCCCACTGATGGCACCACTCACAGTCAACGTTGCACTGGGTGAGGCCGCCACACGGAAGTTTGCATTGGTGCCTCCGAGCACGACACCACCCGTCCATGTGTTGTCACCAGAATCGGCCGTGAAAGAGGCGTCAGAAATCGTATTCGTCAGTGTCTCACCAGTAATTGTGCGCCCGCCACGAAGCATCAGCCCAGTGCCGTTTCCGCCACCTGCATTCGCAGAACCCGGGAAGAGCCCAATAGTTACACCGCCAGCAGAAGTGCCCAGCGCATTGTCATGAGTGACAATCAAAGCGCCTCCTGTGGTCGCCGTGGTGCTGGAACTGCCCACGCCGGCAAAAATATTGACCGCACCAGTGAAGGAATTGTTTCCACCGACAACCCAATTCCCCTGCTCAATCTTGGTGAGATTCACCACACCGGATCCATTGTTGGCAATCTGCGGATTGAACGTGTTATTTCCCAGATTTTGGCCACGCAGCATAAGAGTTGAGGCAAGATTAGGTGCAGTGAAGGCGACAGGTCCTGTCCCAGTAAAACTCACCGTGGGCACCAATCCGCCCTGAACGACGCCGTCAGCCCAAATGGCGACAGGTGCTGCGGTGGTTGTAGCAGAGGCTGTCGCACCGAAAGTCATCAGGCGATTTGTGCTATTGCTTGTGAGGCCAATAAAGCGCAGCCCACCATTGCCGGTGACAGTGTTAATGACCAAATTTGATGCATCATCTGTGGCTGCACCAATTCCGCTAGGCTGACCACCGTCAGCCAAGTAGAGCACATCAATACGGTTTCCTTGGATGGCCGTGCCAAGTGTGGTGATTGTCGTTGATCCCGTGTAAGTATTGCGGTTGGTCAAAGTCGAGACACGGGCATTGGCGTCATTGTTCGTGCGGGTGATGCCTGCGCCGCCGCTGATGACACCGCTGAAGGTCTGGCTAGCATTACGGACAGTGAGCACTCCAGCATCTAGGATCACGCTGGCTCCGATGGTGCCAGCAAGACCGCCGATGGTTTCGCTGCTGCGGATACGAAGAGTGGCGGCACCCCCAGAAGAGCCGTCCGATCCAGCGTTGGTCAGATTCACCAAGGAATCTTCACCAATCGAACCAATTTTATTCATCCGCTTGATTGCGGAGTCTAGCGGTTCCGTGGAACCAGCTACAGCGGTTCCACCAGCGAATTCTAGCCAACCACGAGTTACAGTAATGGTGCCAGTAATCGTGTTCGTTGTGCTGTTCAATATCCATTTACCTGCCCCTTCCTTCGTTATAGCTGCCACGCCACCGCCAAGCGCTGAGTTATTGATGGATCCATTTATGGTGTTATCACCGAAATTGCTGCCGCCTAGGAACCAAGTGTGAGTGTTACCAATGCTGACCGTGCTTGTTGTGTTATCAAGAGTCTGCTCGAGTGTCCCTGCGCTGGTGTAGCCACTGGAGAAAAGCCCGCCGTTGATGACAATGACTTTGGTGCCGTCATTTTGAATAGCACCACTGCCATCACCACCTGAGTAACTGCGGTTGAAGGAGATGTTCGAGCCGAGCGACAGTGTGCCCGCGTTCGGGTCGTTGAATAGGATGGAACCTTGATTTGCAATAGCACCGAGATTGTCACCGCCTCCGAAAATAGTGTAGCGGCGAGCATCAGAACCTGTCGTACCGAGATCAACCACACGCGGGACAGAGAGGTTTCCGAGGATACCAGTGGTTTCATTCCCCAAGCCTAGATTGCCAGCAAGCTTCAAGGTTCCCAGGTTGACGGTGACCCTGCCACTGAAGTTATTGTTGGTATTCTTCAGCAGCCAACGCCCAGCTCCATACTGGTCATTGTTGGTGACGTTTGGATTGATGATCAGAGACAAGACGGCAGTGCCTTGGTCGATGACCCCGTTGATGGTATTATCGCCAGTATTTTGACCGTGAAGTATAAGTGTTTTGTTGGCGAAATTCGTGATCGATATTTTACCATCTAATCCACTGGCTGAACCAATGCTCAGGGGCGCGATGCCATTGGAGCCAATACGGACAGTGGCAGCCTGGCTGACATCCTCAAAACTAAATTCAGTGAGGGCGGGGATGCTATTGAGCGTGGGGATGGAAAGCGACACAGTATTGTTACCTGTATCGATGCCTGAAATCGTTGTTCCTGGAGCAATGTTCAGCCCCTGAACAGCCATGTTGAGCACTAGTCCGCCGACGTCCTGGAGTGTGATCGTGGAACTCGTTCCACTGACCCCCACGCTGTTCTTCTTCGTCTCGAAGGCACCACTGTTGGACAAATTGATGTCTTTCGTCACGATATGTGGAACCAAACTGCTGCTAACATACTCGATTCTGGCTTCCTGGGGTGCAGTGCCGATGAGACCTGAAACACCGAGAGTGATTTTAGACGTTTCACCCGAGCCACTTAGGGTGGCCAGGTTGGAAACGCGTGCCGTAACGACTTGAGTCGAACTGCCGATTTGCAAAGAGTTGGCAAGTGTATTTGTGCCAAACAGGCCATACCAGGCAGCGCCTCCATTAGCATCCAATGCCAGGGTGCCCCCCCCCTCGAAATTGCCATTAATGACATGGTTTGTATTATCATCGATCCTCAGTGTAACATCGGTGGGCACTTGGACGGTAGAACCCTTTTGTGTAGCCAGATATCCCACTGTCTCGTTTTGATTAAACAGGAGAGTGGCCCCGCGCAGAAGATAGAGGTCAGCATCGTTGTTGATGCCGTCTGGCACCTGGGTGGTGTTCGCCAGATCAGGATCGGAATCATCGGTATGATCCACGATCAAAGTTCCACGCTGGATGTAAGTGTTGTGGTGACGATTTGTGGTGATTACACCGGCAAAATTATTGTAGCCCTTGAGTGTTGTAGCCCCGCTGTTATTGAAAACAAAATTGGCCGTGGCATTGTCTGTCCCATGTGGGAGGAAGCGCCCCCACAAGACGTTGCTTTCACTGCCAGCGATCTCGAACATGGAATTGCTGATCGGCTGGAAATTCAGTCGATTTCCTGAGCCTGTAGAGATAACGCTGGAAAAGGTAACTTTGTTATTCGGCTCTGACTGTATGATCGCACGCTGGGAGAACGGGTTCTGCCCTGGCTGGGAGTGCTCGCCTGCGGTAACTGTGCCCGCAAAGTTGAGAGCGCCAAGACCGTACCTCACAACCACGGCATTGCGGGCATTTGTTCCATCCGTCCAAGGATTGATATTCACGTCGTTGGTCAGAATCTGATTGCGCAGACTTTGGAAGCGCAGAGTGGACTGGCCACCTGTAGATGATTGAAGGGTAATGGGGCCTGTGCCGAGACGTCCGGTATAGGTGTCAGCACCGACTCGCATGTCGGCGTTGATATTGGCACCCGTCTGCATGCTGCCTATGTTGGTCGCACCTGAGTAGGTGTTGTGGCCTGTCACATGTACGACGTTTCTCGTTTGATTGAGTCCTCCAGTGCCAGAGATCGTGTTGGAGAGCCCATAGTGAGCATGGATGAGATTCAGGGTGATGGAGCTATTGTTCACGATTGCTCCGTCGCCAAGACTTCCATCCACTCCTGCGGCATTTAGTGGCCCACCCCCAACATAAATCGGACTGCTGGATGTAAGCGGACCAAGCACGCTATTCGCAGTACTAAAGATGAAGTTGCCCGAGCCATTTAAGGCAAGAGTAGCGCCTGGGCGGGTAACAACTGGAGCCGTAAACGTGAGACTGTTTCCTGGAGTGGTGGAGCGCAATTGACTGTTGGCACCTACATAAACAGGCCCCTGTTGTGTGGCACCACCAGAGATACCGGCTAGAATGCCGCCATTCAGATAGATGGTTTCATTGATGCGGACATTCGAGCCGAGTTCCAGCGTGCCTGCAGAATCCACTGTTGTGAGCCCAGCAGTACTGCCCAATCCAGATCCCCCAGCAAAGGTGCCGCTGCTGATTTGCACCGTTCCAGATACGATATAGGTGCCCCCGGTGTATGTGCTGTTGGCTCCACCCAGTATCTGTTTGCCAAAGCTCTTGACCTGGATGGCACCAGAACCTGTGATGTCTGGATAGGTGTAATCTACCGCACCTCCTGAGTGATTCAGGCTGAGGTAGCCATGGTTAACGATGTTTGAACTCAAGCCCAGGCTGCCTGTGCTGGAACTGCTGGAACCTAGTTGGAGCACTCCATCCAAGATGCTGGTCTTTCCGTCAAACTGGTTGTCGGCCAACAAAATCACTTTGCCACGACCTGTTTTGGTAAGGCTCAAAAATGACTCAAAAGGTGAGTTCTGATTGTTTACGATCGTGCTTTCAATAATCAGGCTGCCTCGCGTGTTGTGTTGATGGAGAATGAGTTCATTGGCAACTAACTCGCCCTCACCGCCGGTAAGGGCTGTGCCGTCAGTGGTGATCAAAATGTCATGCGCCCCCACATTCTTGGTCACCAGGATACCGCCAGACTCCACACTGCGGGCATCAGATCCGTTCCCAGTCAAAGTCACAGTCAAGAAGGTTGAACTAGGAGCGGTGTTGAACCGCAGGGAACCCGTATTACTGCTGAAATCGAAATCTCCCAACACGTTGGTGTGCCCTCCTTGCGCCAACTCTTGCCCTATCGGCTCGTACGCGCTGTCAGGTAATCCTGTAATGGTGGTGACTAGCCCGGATTCACTGCCTACAGCCCATGTGGTGATGTCATGACCAATACCAAAGGTGGCATGGCCGCCCATGGTGCCCGCGATATAGGCATTGTCATTGAGAGTCTGCGTGGCCGCAGATGTACCATGCACTTCTAGTACGCTGCCAGATTCGATAGAGCCTAATGGCCCGCGGTTGATGACGCCGAGATTGATTCTGCCCCCCATGCCAGAGGCCGCCGAGATGCTGTTAATACCAGCCCCCAAAATGGTCGAGGAGACGTTTTCCACAACTGACGAAGCGCTGCCGCCTTCAAGATAGATGCTGGCCCCTGCCAGACGCAGCCCCCCTGAAATGATGTTGTTAACTCCTACCCCCGAATAATTCAGGATCAACGATGAGGCCCCCGAAACATTCGTCTGCCCCGTATATCCCTGATTGGAGTTCATCCGCAAGCGGGCTCGTTCGGTGAGTGTCAACCCACCTCCACCAGACGACGAGCCTGACCAAGTTCCAGTGTTAATGCCCGCCTGTGGAGCGGAGGTGAGGATCAACTCCTCATCAGTATCCAGGACCAAGGAACCCGCGCCGTAGAGAGATCCAACGGTGTCCGTGCGTGTCACACGGAGCTGACCGCCGGACGCCACACTCAAATGGACTTCGTCACCGATGCTTCCTGTCGAGCCATCAAGAATCACCAGACCACTATTTATGTTAAGTGCGCCTTGATGAACCACATTGCTATTGAAAGTGGCGCTGGCAGTGTCAGCGCGGATTCTCCAGCCACTCGAATGCGTGCCGTTGACATTGATCGTCCCGAGGCCGTTAAAGATGCCGTTGAAAAGCTCGTTCGTGTCAGTGAGGCTTGTGTTGTTAATGTTAATTGTGCCGCCGTTAAAATGGAAGGTTTTTGAGCCGGCATTTTCCTGCGTCGAGAGGGATTTCACAGTCTGGGTGGAACCACTGAGTTCAAAAGCTGAATTTGCATTCAATAGACCGGAGGTGCCCGCAAATAGCTGCAAATCCGTCGTGGCAGGAAGCACCCCAAAGCCACCTGTCGTTGGAGCACCCAAACCTGATGCTGCCCCATATGCTCCGATCCGCAAAGTGCTGTTCACATTATTGGCGGTAGGCCGCACAATGGTGCGTCCCTCATAAGTAGAAGTTCCGCGCAGTTCGAGCACGTTGTTCCCCAGTTTATCGAGATCACCTTCACCAGACAGTGTCCCGCTGAAAACGAAAACGGAATTCGCTGTCGAGTTGTTCAATGTGAGCCCAGCGCCGATATCAATCTCACCTCCATCGCCGACTATAAATCCGCCCGCAAGAGATCCAGCGACTCCATTGGGGAAGTTCCGAGTCGCACCGCGCCCCCCACCAACGATAGAAGCGAGAGTCTCACCATTAATATCGGAGGTGTTAAGCGTCAGCTTTGCTCCAGCAGCATTGGACACCATCACATTAGATGAACTAGAAAGACCGAACGTGCCACCTACATTGAGTTCTCCTCCCTCAACGCGAATCGTGCCATCCATTACGGATGCGTCATCATTGTTCCAAGTGAAAACTCCAGTTCCTTCCTTGATCAACCAAGTCGCCCCCCCCCCACGAATCTTGCCATTGTAACTGGTGGTTGCATTGTTTCCCCCAAGTGCCAGCGCCCCTGTGCTGGCAAATCCGGTCAGATTCACGATTGTTCCCGGGTTGGCAGGGGTTCCATCCCCTTGATGTCCGCCAGAGAGGCTCCCGATTCTTTCAAACGGAATCAGATTCACGCCGTTGGAGGCGAGGCTGAAGCTGGCCACTGCGCTCGTGCTGAACTGGACTGCTGTCTGATTTCCAATGGTATCCTGGATCACATTACGCCCGTTGACGTTTATTCCACCTGCGATGATGGCGCCTCCATTGATCGTCATGGCTCCGTTCAGATTGTTATTTCCACCCAGGACCATAGTCCCGGCACCGTTTTTGATCCAATTGCCAGTCCCTGTGAATGATCCCATCATTTGATCAGCACTGCTAAAAACAAAGTTCTTGGCGTTAGTCCCCGTGGTAATGGCAGGAGTATTGCTCAAAAGCACCTGATTGCTGCTCAGCACCTGAACGATATAAGTGCCGTCGAGAATATCCGAGTTTCCATCCTGGGACTTCACCACCATTCCAGGCACTAGGCCACTAGTACCGCCAGTGACGCTCATGACCCGTGTCGCCGTATGCACTTTGCCAGCGCGGACAGTGTCAGGTGCCACCGTGTGAGTCGTGGTTAGGGTGGCTCCGCTGCCGAGATTGAGAGAACTGTTGGCAAGAGTCGTCAGGCGACCAATCGTATCTGATGTATTCACCGTGAGTGTTGTGCCCCCAGCCCCAAGAAGAACGTTCAACGTATCCGAAAGAGTATCCCCACCCGCTCTCGCCAGTAGCACCCCTCCGCCGAGGATATTCAACCCACCGGTAAAGCTGGATGCTCCAGACAGTGTCAGTACTCCATTGCCTACCTTGTTAACTCCACCGGCTCCGGTGATGGCACCGCCATAGGTGGTGTTAAGTCCATCCCGACCAACATTCAAAGTGCCGCTGCCAAGGCCCACATTGCCGCCAACAGTACCACCACCAGCAATGGAACCGATGGTTTCTGTCTTACCGTTCAAGTTCAAAACAACACCGCTAGTATTCGCCAGAGTAACAGCCGTGCGGTCAGGCAATACTTCCACCGTGGCTCCGGAAGCGATCTGAATGTTGCCTGCATTGATCGTCGTGTTGCCGTTGTATGCATTGCCGCCAGAGAGAATCCAATTGGAAGCACCACTTTTCACGATGTTACCTGCTCCAGCACTGATCGGGCCACTCATGGTAATAACCCCATTCAGGTTATTCACCCCGGTGTCATTGAAGGTCAACGTTGTGACCGCAACACCCGTGCCAATAGCAAGTTGGCTCCCAGCAACGGAGCTAAATGTGCCCACACCGTAGTTTGAGCCGTTTTGAACCTGCAATGTGGCGCGCTCTGCCCCAAGGCTAAGGCTCGCATTCGCAGGAAGAGAACTACCATTATTGAGGATGACGCTCCCACCACTGCCCACAGTCACGTTAGGATTGGTCGAAACCAAAGCTGCTCTAAAGATGCCATTGGTGACGCTAAGCGCTCCGCCAGTCGTCACCGTCGTGGCCTGAAGAGTACCCCCATTGATCGTCACCGCATTTGGTTTCAGGGTTGTAGCCTGCAGTGTTCCCGCATTGACGATCAGGGGTCCCGTAAAGGTTTGTGCAGCAGTGAACGTCTGCGATCCCTCGCCATTTTTCACCAAACCGCCCGCCCCTGAAATCACCCCTGCGTAGCTGAAGGCATCGATAGGCAATGAATTCAGAGTAAGCGTAGCAGAACCAAGAGTAACTCCCCCACCAGTCGTACCACCGACAGTGAGACCGCGAATAGTGTTGCTAAAGTTGTTCAGATTCAGCGAGACACCTCCGGTGTTGGCCAGTTCAAAACGCGAATTGGGGGACAATGCCTGTGCGTTTCCAGCCTGGATAATCCCAGCCGTGATCAGGGTGCCCCCCGAGTAGGTATTTGCGGTGTTCGGCGTGAGTATCAACGTGCCAGCCCCAAGCTTTTGGAATGCATGACGGCTGCCATCATTACCAGCTGCACCACTGATGTTGCCCGTAATAGTAGCACCGTCGGAACGGTTCCAGCGGAAGCTACCTGTATTATCTGAGCCAGAGTTCCCGAAGATTTGGATGTTGCCTGAAAGATTAATCGCACCAGTCGTGCTGCCCGCCCCCACCGTAAGCCTGCCGTCATTGATGACGGTTGATCCCGTGTAGCTGTTTGCACCAGTGAGAATAAGATCACCAGCCCCAGCCTTTGCCAAGCTCAGCGCAGCAGCTCCGTTGTTGGCAATAATCGAGCCAATGGTCATGGCATTCTGATTATTCCAGATGTACAGCGTGTCTGGATTACTATCAGCGGCACCGCCTGCAGTCAGTGTCCCAGTTGTTATGGATGTTGTCTGGTTTTCACTTCCCACCCGCATGATCCCCCCTGAGACTATGTTGAGAATCGTGCCGGCATTTTGAGCAAATGAAAGAGCACCTGCGCCAGTGAAGCGCAGAGACTGAATGGTATCCGTCAAACCGGCAGTCACGCTGCCGGTGACGTTAATATGCGCGGTTTCAGCAGCATCTGTCCAGGCACCCGTGCGGGCCGTATAGCTGCCGCTAGCCAATGCAGCAATCACACCTCCACCGACCGCCCAGTCTGCATTGTTCACTACCGCCCAGCCACCAAGGATTCCATTGATGTTGGCATTGGAAGTTGTCACAAAACCTGCGGCACCAATATTCAACATGGTCGCTGCTTGTGGTTTACTGATCGCCCCCACGTTGATTGAAGCTGTCGTTCCGCCACGCGTAATTTGATTAACTCCGACTCCAAGATTCAGACCATTTACAGTTTGTGTATTGGTCGCTGCGCCCTGCACTAAAAGCGTGGACCGATTCAGTGTCAGACTGGAGGCGCTGTCGATCCGGTTGCCTGTGGTGGCATAGTCCAAAGTCAGTTGGGAGCCGGTTACCGTAGTCGCTCCCGTGATATTATTGGCTCCATTAGCACTGCCCAAAACGACAATGCCACCCAACCCATTCACACCCGGATTGATGGTCAAACCCGTGCCAGTCCCATTGACCACCGAACTCACCGTCAGCGTCCTACCCGCCAAAACGCTCCAAGTTGCCGCTCCGGCATTCAGCAGATTCAATGTGATCCCATTGGTCGTGGAAGTGTTGCTGATCGTGAGAGCCTGCGTAGCCCGGGACATGTCTATCCCGGAAGCCCCGAGATTGATCGTCTGGTTCTGGTTGGCCGTATTCTGGATGGTGATCGCACCTCCGCCAGGATTCACCACCTGCAGCCCACCTATATTCAGGATACCATTGGTGGGGTTCGTCGCGCTAGTCGAAAGGTTCGAGACACGAAACGTCGTCGCGCTAGTGATGGTGCTGTTGAATAGAAGCGTATCTGACAATGTTGGCGCTTGGTTCTGAGCATAACTGGTCGCCGGAAGGAAAGTCGGAACAGCCAACAGGGTATCGGCCCCCGAGTTTGTCTTGATCAGAGTCAGACCATAGGAGGGGAGAGTCCAAGTCAGACCGGAGATTAGCAGCAGCGTAGTGACGGGCACGCGCAGTCGTGTGCGCATGGTAGTCATAAGTTGCTGCGACAGATCGCGCGGACGTTCGGTGCGTTTCATAGCGGCGGTTGGGTTGGGTATCAGATCCCGATAGCTTTGACATCCGTGGGTCGGAGAGTCTCAAATATACAATAAACAATTACTAAGTCGCTGAAAACCAATGTATTGCGACTCATCATAAAATCCAAAAATACATTCGTTCATTCCTGCACGAACGATATAATACACCCCGGCATTACCTGGGTGCGAAGGTTGAAAAGGGCTTTTTTTACCAATTTTCATTTAATGACAATGTAATCACAAAGTCATGTCAGACTCCAAGCACAATCTTTGGCAGTTTGTCCCCCAAATGGCCTCGGATTTAGACAGTTCCCATCACCGCCTCCTGAACGTTGCCTTACTTTCGCCAAGAAAAATTGAGGATAAAAAAAGCGCAGGTCTTTCGGACCTGCGCTCAGATTAAAATATCAGTCTTACCAGCCCTGCGTGCGGCTGTAGGACACCTCGGAAAGGGCGCCTGGCTGGGGGGCGAATTCAGTGTAACCCCACCATGGATCGATTTTCTCCTTCTTGTAGTAAGGTGGGCGATAGGTCAGCTTCCAAGAAGGAACTGGGAAGGTCGCCACTTCATAAATGCCGTATCCAGCACGAACAATCATGCGCTTTGGTCCTTCGACGAAAATATCAGAAAATGCAGCAACGGCGCCATCAGAGCTGTTTGTTTTCTGCCAAACATTGATCGGCTCAGCGATTCCGTAGAGAAGATTGCCAATGCCACGGCTAAGTTTGCGGCTCCAGTTGTAATGGTGACCGGGAGGCGACTGGATGTCAGCGATCGCCACGCTGCTAAGCGAGACGGCGGCGAGGAGGATGAGTGCGAAACGATTTTTCATGAGAGCAGCTAGAGTTAGCCAATTTGGAGGCTTTCTGGCAAGAAAGAATCTCACTTTTTTCCGGCTGGGTTCCGCAGCTGGCGAAAACGGGCGATTTTGTCCGCCAATGCCGTTGCCTCTTCCAGGGTCAGAAAGCCGTCCTGATTCGTGTCCGCAGGGAAAATGCGGTCCGCAGCCTCCCCAGCTTCTTCACGGCTTACCCGACCATCGCCGTCCTTGTCCAGAAGGCTGAAATTCTGTTCGATCCGGGCTTTTGCCATCTCACTCTCGACACCAGCATCGGCATCCGACGCCACACCAGAGCCCGCCACCTTCGCGTCACCCAGCACGAGACTGAGAAATTTCTCCTCCCGATAGCGCTGCTCGGCATCGGCGAACTGCACGATGAGCAGCTTCTTCGAGGGGATCATGAAAAGCTTCTGCTTCCCCTTCCCTGCTGCCATCACGAGATCTGGGATCGGGTCCGTCGGTTTCGATTTCCAAAAAGTCATGCCGTAATTTGGATTCGCTGGCGCAGGCTTGAAGCACTCCGCCAGCGACTCAGGCTTCACGATCTGCTTCCCCTCCCACGATCCGCCATTGAGGACAAAGAGCCCGAACTTCGCCCACTCGCGCGCGGTGAAAAATGCCCCGCTGGGCAGGTGCGGCATCTTGTCGCCGTCTTCGCGCCACAGCTCATACTTCATGCCTAGCGGGGTAAAGAGACGCTGCTGGAGGTAGTCCAGCGGGTCCTTGGCTTTGCCGCTCGTCACCAACTTCCTGCGCATCACCTCGCCGAAGATTTGATACGGGATCGGCCCGTATTGGAATCGCGTCCCCGGTGCTCCCGTGACTTTCGCCTGTGCGAGTGCCTGCTTGTAGCTCGGAACCTGACCATTTTCCCCACCCGCGATGCCGCTGCTCAGGCTCAGGAGCTGGCGGATGGTGATGTCCTGCTTCTGCGTGTCCTCTTTCCACTCGGTGATCGTCTCGCTGAGCTTCTCATCCAGTTTTAAAAGACCATCTTCCTGTGCTGCCACGGCCATGAATCCCGAGAAACTCTTCGTGCCGCTTGCCAACAGATGCGGCTTCTCGAAGGTGTGCCCATTCATGTAGCGCTCAAAGACAAGCTTCCCATCTTCATACACGAGCATCGCATGACCATTCACGGATTCGAGATACTTGGAAGCCGCCTCATAGGCAGGATTTCCCTGCGCCGAATGGGTGGCAAAGGCTAACCAAAGGAGCGTGAACTGAAGTTTGAGAGGCTTGGTCATGGCTGACCTCAAACCACCGCAGCCTGTCCAAGTTGCCATCACCAGGAAAAACGTGGCTGAAATATTTTGTCGCTGGCCATCGTTTCATACGGCGTAACCAACCTTACATCCGCATATGGACACGAATCCTAACCTCGCGGCTGGCACCATTCAGGCGCCCACGCCTTCCTCGTCCCACCACACTGTCCACGGACTCTCCGTGGGCGGACATGACCTTCGTCACCTGCTGATATACAAAGCCTTCGTCAAGAGCGGACTCTCCGAGCCCTTCCGCATCCTGCTGAAGCCTTTGAAGCAATGGGTGCTCAAACATCACGTCGCCATTCATGCCTCCCAGGGCGCATCGGAGATGGTCGATCTGTCGCTCAAGAAGCCCAGCATCATCACGGTGATCCTGTCCGTGATCCTGGCACCACTCGTCTTCGTGATGCTGCTCCCACTGCTCTTGATCCTGGTGCCCATGGTACTGGTGATCGGCTTCGTGGCAGTCTTGATTGCCTCGTTCCAGGTGGATGGACCTCCTCTGACAAAGCCCGCCACTTAAAGCGGCAGCGGCTGATCTTCGCCGATCACCTTCACCTCCATCTCGAGCTGCACGCCGCGCTCGCGTTGGGCGACTTCTTTGATTTCAGCCACGAGGTCCAGGACCTCGCGGGCAGTGGCTCCGCCTTCGTTGACGAAGAAATTCCCGTGAACCTCGGACACCACGACCTTGCCGGAGCGGCGGCCTTTGAGTCCCAGGTCATCCACGAGCTTCCCAGCACCACAGAGCTGCGGGTTTTTAAACATGCAGCCGGCACTGGCACCGATGGGCTGGCTGGTGCGGCGCTTCATGCGGCTGGCTTCCAAACCGGCGTCGATCTCCGCCATCGTGGCTGGTTTGCCCTTCAGAACGGCAACGAGGATGTAGCGCTCTTCAAACTCAGCGATGCTGCGATACTGATGCTGGATCTCGCTCAGCGGCTTTTCCTGCACGCTGCCATCGGCTGCGATGAAACGCACGCTGACGAGATTGTCCGCCATCTCCACGCCCATCGCGCCGGCGTTCATGCGGATGGCTCCGCCGAGATTCCCCGGCACGCCTTCCATCCATTCCAGGCCGCCGATGCCTGCATTCCGTGCCGCACTGGCGATCTTCTTCAAACGCGCCCCGACACCGCAAACGAGCTGCCCATTCTCCACGCGCACCTCTTCAAACTCGCCCTTGCTCGGATGAATCACCGCACCGCGGATGCCGCCGTCTTTGACGAGCAGATTCGACCCGCGACCAATCACCCGAATCGGCACACTCGCCGAGCGCAGGTGCTTCACGATCTCCGCAAAGCCCGCCACGGTGTGCGGCTCCACCCAATACTGCGCCGGGCCGCCGATCAGGAAGGTCGTGTGGCGATTCATCGGCTCATAAAGCTTCGCAGTGCCGCCGCCATTCGCCTCCAGGATCTCCCAGAGCTTCTCCAGCACGGGCAGATCCTTCGCGATGCAGCGCCCGACCTCATGCACATTGCCCGCGCCGAGCGTGATCAGCAGATCACCAGGTCTCAAAGCATTGCCCACCTTGTCGCGAGACATCAGCATTGTCGGTGTGAACTGGAAACTCGCCGCCGGACGCACCACGCCGCGCGCTTTGTCATGCTCACGCACCTCTTCGACAATCGTGTTCCCGCTCACGCCTGGCAGCGGTTTCTCACTCGCGGCATAGACATCCGTCACGAAGAGCTCATCCACGTCATCAAAGCTCGCCCCAAACTCCTTCTTCAAAAGCTGCGTGCGGCTGTAGCGATGCGGCTGGAAGACGCACACGATGCGCTTCGGCTGGAGACCCTTCGCCGTCGCCAAAGTGGCCGCGATCTCACTCGGATGATGCCCGTAATCGTCCACCACCGTGAAGCGCTCTCCGCTGTGCCGGATCTCGAATCTCCGACGCGCTCCACGGAAGGTCTTCAGTGCGTGCTGGATGCTCTCGAAGGCCACGCCGAGCTTCGTCGCCAAAGCAATCGCCGCGAGTGCATTCGAGACATTGTGCTTGCCCGGAATACCCAGCGTCGCCACGCCGAGAAGCTGATCTTTGTGATACACCTCGAAGTCCGAGTGATCCGGCTTCATCGCCAAAATGTTCGCCGAGAAATCATGCTCGCGGCTCCAGCCATAGCTCACCGAGTTCTCCACGCCGCCGCAGACCTCACGCGCCACCGGATCTTCCGCGCAATGCACCCAATACCCCGGCGTCTGGCTCAGGAGCTGACGAAACACCTTCTTGATCGCCTCGATGCCATCATAGAAATCCAGATGCTCAGGCTCGATGTTCAAGATGATCGAATGCTGCGGATGGAAGTTCACCAGCGTGCCATCGCTCTCATCCCCCTCCGCCACGAAAAGCTCGCCCTCCGTATCCCAGTGCGCGTTTGAGCCCAAAATCGGGATCTCCGCGCCGACATAGTGACTCGGCTTCAGCCCGCCTTGGCGCAAAACATGGGCCGTCAGCGCCGAAGTCGTCGTCTTCCCATGGGTGCCACCGACGATCACACCCTTCTTATTCGCCATCACCGCCGCCAGAGCCTCCGCACGCCGCACTAGAGGGATGCCGCCTTTGTAAGCCGCCTCGTAGGCCACATTGCCCGGCTTGATCGCGCTGGAGTAGATCACCATGTCGCAGTCCTCCACCTCGCGCTCTGAGTGCCCGTGGAAGAATTGTAGCCCCAGCTTCTGCAGGCGATCCGTTTCCAGCGTCGTCGCCTTATCAGAGCCGCTCACCTTGTGCCCCAGCGCCAGCAGCAGCAGCGCCAGCCCACTCATCCCAGATCCCGCGACCCCGATCAGGTCGATGCGCATAGGGTGACGGCTTTCTTTGAGGAGGCTGAGTACGGCGTGGGTCATGGGAGTGTGGAGTAAAGCGCAGCTTTGGCTGTGGGCAAATGCACAGGGCGAGGCAAAGCAGATCGTCAGGGCCTGCTTTGCCTCGACTTTTTTGATTCCAAGTAACAAGCTTTGGGACTCGCATGTCCTACTCCGAAGACTTCCAGCATTCGCCCGTCAACCGGACGCTGACGGCTGACGACCGGTGGCATTTTTACCGGCAGATGATGCGGATTCGGGCCTTCGAGGAGTTGGCGTTGCAGCATTATCAGGCCGGGCGCATGGGCGGATTCCTCATCGTGCAACGAGGGCAAGAGTCCATCCCGGTGGCGGTGCGGTCGCTGATGGAGCCGCAGGATCACAGTCTCTGCGGATTGCGCGGCATGGGGACGGCGCTGGTGGCGGGAATGAGCATGAAGGAAGCTATGGCGGAGCTGTTTGGCAGGGCCACAGGATGTGCGAAAGGCAAGGCGGGCGCGTTTGGGTTCTTCACCCCGGAGCATCATCACTGGGGCGGGCATGGCTATGCGGCGACGCAGAAAGCGCTGGGCGCAGGTTTGGCCTTTGGGCTGAAGCATCAGGGCATCCCTGGCGTCGTCTTTTGCTACCTTGGCGAGGGCTCGGTGAATCAGGGAGTGTTTCAAGAAAGCCTGAATCTGGCGGCGCTCTTCCGACTGCCAGTGATCTACCTGATCGAAAACAATCGCTACGCCATGGGCACGTCCGTACAGCGTTCCTCGGCTATGAAGGAAAACCTGGCGCAGCGAGCGGAGGGCTACGGCATGGCCTGGGATCTCTGCGACGGCAATGACCTCTACGATATCCGCGCCAAGCTCCACCCCGCCATCGAGCGCGCTCGGCATGAGCATCGGCCGACCGTGATCGAGATCGCCACCTATCGCTTCGAGGGCTTCACCATCGCTGATGCGAACAAATTCAAATACCGCACCAAGCAGGAGGCCGACGAGCGGATGCTCAACCACGATCCCGTGAAGCTCTGGGCCGCGCATTTACTACTGGAAAAAGATGCCGATGAAGACGAGCTAAGTGCCATCCGAAGCGAAGCACATGCTGAAGCCAAAGAGGCAGCGGAGTTTGCCAAAGCCAGCCCGTATCCCACCAAGGCAGCCATCCTGGAGGACGTGTATTGGGAAGTCGATCACGGCACGCCCGCTGGCAGGACAGGGCGGCATTTCTTCACGCCCTGATTGAGTCGTCGAGCTGCGTTTCCCTGCGCCCGCGCAGCCTCGTCAGCCGTTCGATTTCTGATGACCGAACCCTTCCCGCTGACTCGTGAGGCGGCGCTTTTGCGCTGGCGGGAGTTCATGCGGCGGGTGCCCAGTTACGGAGCGCGGCGGAATTTTGTCGGCATGACTCATGACGATGTTTCGAGGCTGTCACCGGCGATTCGTTTCGGGCTGATCACGCCGGAGGAGATCGTGCGGGAGACACTGGCTATTCATGATCTCCGCCGGGTGGAGAAGTGGGTGCAGGAGGTGTGCTGGCGGAGCTACTGGAAAGGCTGGCTGGAGATGCGACCGCAGGTCTGGTGCTCATGGCGGCAGCGGGTGCGTGAGCTGCGCGAAAGCCTGCCCAAGGATGTGATCACACGAACCCAGGAAGTCAGTGAAGGGCACAGCGGCGTGGCGATCATGGACTGCTTCGCGAAGGAGCTGCGTGAGACTGGCTACCTGCACAATCACGCCCGCATGTGGTGGGCCAGCTTTTGGATTCATGCGGAGCGGCTGCCCTGGGAACTCGGCGCAGAGTTCTTCTTCCAGCACCTGCTGGATGCCGATCCGGCGAGCAACACGCTCTCCTGGCGCTGGGTCGCTGGTTTGCAGACCGTCGGAAAGACCTACCTCGTGCGCCGTAGCAATCTGGAGCGCTACTGTGAGCCATCCATGCTGACCGACACCACGGGCATGGATCGGCTGGAAGACGGCTGCATCACGCCCACGATCGCTGCGGATCATGCGAACCTGACTCGACAGGCTTTGCCGGAGTTGCCGACGGCTTTCTCACAACCCGCAGGCAGTGTCGGGATCTGGATTCATGCGGATGATCTATGTTTGGAAACGAGTCCGCTCGCCGCGTTGCGACCCGTTTCCATCGCCGCTGTCACCAGCGGTGCGACCTACGCGCACTATGGTCTAAGCGAGTACCGAGTCCGCTCCATCCACACCGCGCTTCAGGATGGGCTGACACGAGCTGGGACACATTTTCAATGTCCCGTCACCATGACGGATTCGCGCTCCACGGCAGCGGCTTTGCAAACCTGGGCCGAGAGGGAAAAGCTGGATTCCATCGTCGCCATGTCTCCCCAGGTCGGTCCGGTGGCTGATGCGTTGCCTGCGATTCATCGTGGCCTGAATGTGCCACTGCATCTCGTGCGCCGTCCGTGGGATGCGCAGATGTTTCCAGCGGCGAAGTCGGGCTTCTTTCCCTTTTGGGAAAAGACCTCGCGCTCGCTGGGGCAGCAGTTTCCACCCGCTCAGATGACCTTGCTATGAATGGCGTCAAGAAACAGCATCTGCCGCAAAAGCTCTGCGCCGCTTGTGGCCGACCTTTTGCCTGGCGTAAGAAATGGGCACGCGACTGGGATCAAGTTCGCTTTTGCAGTGATGCCTGCCGTCGTGGAAAGCATCGTGCCTGAAACCAGCTAGGCCAGGCGGATGCTGCGTTTCCAAGGTAGGAGACATGGGAGCAAGAGAGCCTAAAGGACGCCGCTCATTCTGGCTGTGGTATCAATGGAACAGGCTCTTGAACTTGCGGCTGAGCTTGTTGAATGAGCGATCGAGATGGACACCTCCAAGGCTGTCCATGCCCTGGTTGACCGCGTGTACTCCGTCTTCGCCGAGGGTGGTCAGGCGTTCCTGGATGTCTTCGAGCAGTCGCATGGCACGATTCCGTGGTGGTGGTGGAGTCAATGCACGGGCAAGGAGCACGGCGACGATACCGAGACCTGCTGCCACGAGCAGCGTACCGCCCGGATGCTGGCGCATGTATTTCTCGGCCTGAGCCGCAGGCTTGGCACAGACGGACAAAACGGGGGCGATGACCGCTTGTGCATCAGCGGCGAGGTCGGGAAAACTGGGGGTGTTCATGGCTGGAGTGTGTTGTTGGATTTCTGGCAGCAAAGCTCCATGGCTTTGGTGACACCGAGTGAGAGCAGGACGGGACGCACGAGCGCGGCTCCGACGATGGCGACCGTGCCGGTGACCATCCTCGATGGCAGCAGATTGATGAGCAGCCCGACACCAATCGCGGCGGCAATTGCCTGGGCTGGCTCGCGGCGAGCGAATTCTTTCAGATCGTCCAGAGTCCGCCGAACGGAAAGCTCAAGAGGTGGTGCGGGAGGTGCGTCATTCATAGGACTGCAAATTGCCCCGGGGACGGATCAATCACCATGGGGTGTTACCCCACTGCATCAGCATCAGCACTCATAGTCATGGTGAGTGCTTTCTCGCAGATTGGAAGGTGTCGTGGCTTGCACCAGGCATGGATGGATCAACACGCTTTCACCTCGTCTTTACCAGTCTGGTGTGAGCCAAAGCGCATGGCATAGACCCGCGTGAAGGCCGCGCCAAAGAACAAGATCTGCGCGGTGTAAAACACCCACACCAGGATGATGATGAGCGATCCAGCCGCGCCATAGCTGGAAGCCAGCGCGCTGCGACCGAAGTAGAACCCGAGCAGAAACTTCCCCAGCTCAAAGAGCACGGCGGCAATCACCGCCCCAAGCCAGACATCCCGCCAGGTGATGCGTGCGTCCGGCACCATGCGGTAGATCAGCGCAAACAGCAGCGCGATCACCATCAGGGAAACCACGGCGTTGCCAAAATTCCACGGTCCGTCGAGGCCGGGAAACCGCGAGTGCAGCCAGCCGCCTGCGGCAGCGATGGCGGCGGAGAACAGAAACGAGACGAGCATGAGGAAGCCCATGACAAACACCATCGCGAAGGAGAACACACGCTCCTTCACCAGAATGAAGACCGGGTGGCGTTTGGAGGACACGCCCCAGATTTGATTCAGCGAGTCCTGCAGCTCGCCAAACACACCCGAAGCGCCGACGAGCAGCACGAGAAAGCCAATGAGGGTGCCAAGCATGCCTGCGCTGTCCGCAGCAGCCTTCGTCAAGATCATCTCCATCATCTCCGCCCCCTCCTGGCCGACAAAGTGCCTGAACTGCCCGACGATCTCAGCGCGTGCGGCGGTGCGCTCCACCACCAGGCTGACCAGTGACAGCACCATGATCGCAAGCGGCGCGAGCGAGAAGACGGTGTAGAAGGACAGCGCCGCGCCCATCTTCGGCACGCGATGCGCATCCCACTGGCGCATGGTCTCGCGGAGGAGTGAGAGGAAGGCTTTCATCATGACTCAGTCCTTCTCGCCAAAGTGCAGGTCCTTTTGCAGCTCATGCTTTTCAGAGACGCCGTCGCGCAGGAAGGGCTTCAGCCAGATGCGCTCGATCGCGGCGTAGGAGGCGATCACGGGCAGGGCGGCGAGCGCTCCTGGGATGCTCGCGAGCAACGCGCCGGCCAGCAGGCCGATCAGCACGGTGAGCGTGGAGACGCGCAGGTTCTTCCCATAGACCTTGGGAATGATGAAGTAGCTCTCCAGGGCATGAAACAGGAGATACAACCCCAGGACGATGAAAGCTGTCTGTGGTGACATACTGAGTGCCAGCAGGAAGGCCGGTGCCGTGGCGATGATGAAGCCCACAATGGGCAAAATGTCCAAAATGCCCGCCAGAATGGCAAGCATGAGAGCTCCAGGAACATGCAGGAGCATCAACACGGTGAATGAATAGACTGTGACAAGCACCGAGGTGATCACCTGCCCGGACACATACCCGAAGATGACCGTGGAGATTTCTTCCGAGGTCAGTCGAAGCTTCGCGCGCTTCAAGGGTGAGAAGAAGGCTAGAAACCAGTCATAAGTCTTGCGCCCGTCGATCAGCAGATAAATCGCGATCACCAGCAGCAGCGTGATCTGCGAGATTCCGCCGAGTGCGATGCCACCGGCGGACATGAAATGACCGAACCAGGTGCTGGCCTCCGTCCAGCTGGCGCTGTCCAGCAGGCTCTGAATGCTTTCCCGGATGACATTGCCCACCGGGAGCTGGTTGAGCGCGTCTTCATGCAGTTGCGGGAGGTTTTTGCTGAAGGCTGACACTTGCTGGACCAGCTCGGGCACGATGAGCGCCATGCTGACACCCAGCGTGCCCAGCAGGCCGCCGATGACGATCAGCAGGCTGGCCCAGTGCCTGAGTCTTTTCTTATCAAGCCAGTCCACAAAAGCGCTCAACGTCACAGCCAGAAACAAGGCCAGGAACACCAGCAACAGCAGCGACCACAGCACATAAACAGCGTATGCGGCCAGCAGCACCGCCGCCACTTTAATGAAGGTGATCCATGGGATGTGGAGTTCCACCTGCCGAAGGAGAATCTCTTCATCTACCGCGACCAACGCGGCGGACAGATCGGGTGCAGTTGCTGTCGCTGGGGGGGAATCGCTCGTCGGCATGATCTGGCTCACGCGACCACGCTAAAAGGCTCTTAGCGAGCCAATTCCGAAACCCCGTGAGGCCCCGGAAATTCAGGGTGAAAAAGTGATGAGGTAAGCAGCCCCTTGGCCGAAGGTTTGGTGCGAGCCAACCATGACCTTAAAACTGCTTACCCGACTTCACTTTGGCATTCAACGTGACCTATTGCCAGCGCTAGAAGAGGTCACCGGGCCGCTGAGTGCCAAAGACAAAAGCTTCGTCAAAGTGTGCGAGCTGCTCAGCCTGGAAAAGCAGGTCGAGGCCTGCGGCTGGAAGGGCAACGGACGACCGCCCAAATCGCACCTCAAGATGGCGCATGCCTTTGTCGCCAAAGCCCTCTGGAACATCCCCACCACCAAGGCGCTCATCGGCCAGCTCAAACAAAACACCACCTTGCGGCGGCTCTGTGGCTGGGAGGACGGGCCACGCAGCGTTCCCTCTGAAAGCATCTTTAGCCGTGCCTTCGCGCTGTTTGCCGACATCGGCCTGGGTGAGCGCGCGCACCAGACCCTCATTGGCACCCACCTTGGCAAAGAGGTCATCTGGCACGCCGCCACTGACAGCACCGCGATTGAAGCGCGCGAGAAGGCAGTCAAAGAACCGCAAGTCGAACCAGCGAGCGAGGCATCCTCGATCAACACACCCAAACGCAAGCGGGGCCGCCCGCGCAAAGGCCAGGAGCCACCGCCACCCGAGCCCACACGCCTACAGCGACATCTTCAAGGCACGCTCGCAGCCAACCTCCAAGACCTGCCCGAAGTGTGGTGTAACTACGGCTGCAAGACGAACTCCCAGGGCAACACCGACTACTGGCGCGGCTACAAACTGCACCTCGTCACCGGCGATGGCGACATCCCGCTGTGCGCCTATCTCAGCAGTGCCAGCCTGCACGACAGCCAGGCGGCGATCATCCTGGAGCAGAGCGTAGCCGAGCGCACCGGAGCCGTGTTTTATCAGCTCAAGGACAGCGCCTATGATGCCCAGGCCATCCGTGCGCACAGTGTGAAGATGGGCAGCATCCCGATCATTGAAAAGCGCGACTACCGCTCTCCCGAGTCGATCCCGATGGAGCCCGACCGCGCCCGGCATTACAACGCGCGCGGCGGCGTCGAACGCAACAACTCCGATCTGAAGGACAACCACGGCGGGCGCAGCCTGCGGGTGCGCGGAGCGGCCAAGGTGATGACCCACCTGATGTTTGGCATCCTGGTGATGAGCGCCGAAGCGCTGATCCGCCTAGTGGTTTAAGCACCCCACCCCCCAACCAGTCCTCCATATCCCAGCCATGGGGAAGACATGTCCAAGACCAAGCAAAAACGTCCGCAAACCTGCCTTCCGGCGCTATCTACTCGCCTTACCCCATCTCGTTGAGCCCAATCTCACTGCCGCGCCTTCAATCCTGTGCCATACAGCATTCCTTCGTTGAGCTTTCGGAATTGGCTCAGCTTCCGCGCCATGGGGTGAAACCCGCCCCCTCACTTCACGCCTATGTTGTAATGACGCGGTAGTACTACGCGAAACGTGGACCCTTCACCGGGACTTGTTTCCAGCTCGATACTGGCATCCAGCAGCTCACACAAACGCTTCACGATGGAGAGGCCTACACCTTCTCCGGGCTTTTGGCTGACGGGCAGCGTGACGGACTGGGCGGGCACGGTCGGCGCGTGGGCGAGGTCGCCTGCCGACTTCTCATAATCGTGAATGTCGTCAACCGCATGTGCGGTCTGGGTGGCTTCATATAGCTGGCGGGCCAGAGGCGCACCCGGGCCTTCATCCAAGCCCGGGCCGGTGTCCTGGATACAAAACATCCAGTCATGAGCATCGTGACTCTCGACCGCGCCCCAGATGACCGTGACGCCGCCGCGTTCGGTGTATTTGAGAGCGTTGAGCAGCAGGTTCTGCAGGATGCGCTGGATCTTGGACCGGTCCCCATGCACGGGCAGCGAGTCCGGCCCTTTCATTTTCAAAAACAAGCCGCGCTGCTGCGCGAGCGGCAGGGATGTCTCGCAAAAATCCGTCAGCAAAACGCCCGCATCCAAGGGAACGACATTGCGATGCTCCAAGCCGGCATCCAGCCGCGCCAAGCTCATCAGATCATTGAGCATTTCGTGCAGAGACAACACACCCTTTTGCAGCAGTTGGGAGAATTCCTGGCGCGTCACTTCAGGTACGTTTTTGCGGTCCAGCACACTGCTCGCACCCGTCACCACACTTAGACTTCCCTGCAAATCATGGGCAGCCTCACGCCAGGCTGCTGCGCGCGCCTGATCCAGATCATTCAGAGTGGCGATAGCCTGCTCCAGCTCACGGACGTGACCGTTCGCCTCCGCCTGATGGAGCCGCCAGTACTGCGTGGCACTGTCGCTGATTCCATCCCAGCACAAGTGAGCCCACGCCCGCCGCGCCGTCGGCATGACGCGCGGCTCCAGCCCCGGATGAGCCAGCGCATAAGACTCCAGCTCATCCATCACCGCCATTTGCAGGTGGCCCCACTCCTGGGTCAGCTCACGCAACTGGTAGCCTTGCTGCCAGCGCTGCAAGCCGTGCTCGGTGACATGCTCCTTTTCATTCTGCTGTGCCCTGGCGCTGTCCTCATCCGGCCAGGCGCACAGCCTCAGGGCGAAGGAGTCCAGCACGCCGGGGATGTGATCGTTGAACTGCACGCGAGTCAAAGAAGAGGCGATGGTCAGTTCCGCAACGTTCGCTGTCGCCACGCGCCATCGTTGCAGGACGGTTTCGCGTTGTTCGCCAAGGTGCGCCGCCAACAAGCTTAACTGCGCACGAGTTTGTTTGATCATTTGCTCTTCACTTACCATCAGGCCAGCCCCCTGTCGATTGGCTTTGCTAGATTCACCAGACAGGAAGCATTCAGCCTGAGTTGAGGAGCTTTTCTTTTACGATGACCTCGACATGAAGCTGGGCCTGCGGATTAGCCCTTTAAGCTTTATGGAAAATAGCGGCCCGGCCATGGAGTGTTCACCCCATTGTTGGAGATCACGGGATGTGTAGAAATGAAATATGCGAACTTCTTCACGCTCCGGCTGTCTCGTGCAAATCCTCCTGTTACTGCTGGTGTATGTCCTCAGCCACGCCCCGGTGCAGTCGCTTTACTCAAGCGGACGGATAGACGGGGGCTTCCCAGGAGGGCTGACAACGTTTTACCAGCCCGTGAGCTGGCTGCGCGATAACACACCCCTTGGCCCGACCATGCGGTCCTACTCCGCCTGGTGGCTCGGCGTGCTGAAGCGCGCATGAAGGTGCTGTGTGGAAGTGGGGTTTGACCCCATGGCGAATCACGTGAGGCAGGGCGAGGCATGGAGGCGTCCATCGCATAACAAACTCCAACCCAATTATGAAGACTCCTCTGCTTTTTCTCCCCATCTTCTGCCTGGCACAGCTCCCCATGCATGCCCAGGTCACCGTCGTCCCTGCATCTCCACCAGCGGCAAGTGTCGTCGTGGTGCAACCTGCGGTCCAAGTCGTCACACAGCCTTCCATCGTGGTTCGCACACTAGATTCTGCCGTGGTGCAGCGCCAGTTGTCACTGGCACCCAAGGTGGTGATCGTGACACCCGCTCCTCAGACGGCGGTGAAAACCACCAAGACCACCACCGTGGTGGACACACCCGGCCAGCCACGTCGTGTGTACAATTCAGAACGCAGCGTGGTGCTGGTGGAAGACCAGGGCCAAAGCCGTGAGCTGCCGTATGTGACGCTCCCGGTGCTGTTTGTGAAGGAAACCTCCGAACTGCTCGACGACGAGTCACGCAACGCACTGCAACAGGTGGCCGGTGTGATTCTCGCGATCAGCAAGACTGAGGTCGGCACCGTTTTTGACATCGAAGGCCACACGAGCACGGACGGCACGGACGAATACAATGTGACGCTGTCCGCCGCGCGTGCGCAACGCGTGTATGACGAGCTCACCCAGCGCTATGGCGTGCCAGCCAGCGTGCTGAGCGCCCATGGCTACGGCGAGAGCTTCCCCATGTATCCCCAGGGCAATGAAGCCGAGATGCAGCAGGACCGCCGCGTGCTGGTCGTGCGTACGAAGTAAGTCAGAGATCACCACACACGCTCCATCCCGTGTCCGCCAGGACACGGGATTTTTTATTGGCGACGCTTGGTTTTGCCAACTGGAATCACCGCGCGGATGGTGGTGCCTTTGCCGGGTGTGGAAACAACGCTGAACACGCCGTCGGCCATCTCCACACGCTCTCTCATGCCAGTGAGGCCGAGGCGATGGCTCCATTGGGGGGAGGAGACGAGGTCCACGTCGAAGGCTTTGCCATCGTCGGCAATTTCTAGGCACACACCGCCACGAGCCAGGCGCAGGGTGACTTGAACGCTGCGCGCCTGCGCATGTTTGGTGACGTTGACGAGCGCTTCCTGTGCGACGCGGTAAAGGACGGTGCGCTTGTCGTTGTCGAGAGTTTCGACATCAGGAGAGGCGGTGAAGTGAATCTTCCGGCCCCTGCGCTTCGGGATTTCGTCGATGTAAGTGCGCAAGGCAGGGATCAGGCCGAGCTGGTCGAGCATCGCGGGGCGCAGCTCGCGGGCGTAGTCGTGAACGATCTTCACGGATTTCTCCACGAGTTCACGCACCGGGGCGATGGCGCGCGGATCGACCTCCGCCGTGCGGGTGAAGACAGAAAGCCGCACATTGATGCCGATCAGAACCTGGCTGATTTTGTCATGCAGCTCATGGCTGATCTCTTTTCGCTGATTCTCCAACGCGAGAAGGTTCTGATGAGACATCTGTCGCAGATTCTTCTGCAACTGCCGTGATTGTTTCAGCAGCTTCTGCGCTAGCTGCTCGCTCTTCGTGAGGGCTGCCTCCACGGCCTGACGGCGGATGATTTCCTTCTTGAGCTTCGCATTCGAGGCGGCCAGCACCTCGATCCGACGCTGGTTATCCTCAGCACGTTTGCGTTCAGTGATGTCATTGAAAAACGCCACGACCCGATGATCGCCCGAGGGCAGGGTGACACGCTGGATCTGCCACTCATAAGCCTCCACCACCCGCGTATCCTTGCGCCGCTCGACGAACTCTGGTGCCTGATAGGCTTCACCGGTCTTCAGGGTGTGTCGAAACCTGGCGACAATGGGGTCTGAGACACGCCTCGGCCAGAGCAGTCGGTGAACTTCCGCGAAATCACGGCCAATCAAAGGATGCACTTTTTTGAAGATGGGAAGCGCATGGGGATTGACCTGGATCAGCCGAAGCTGGTCATCTACCACATAGACGCCGAAGGGTGCTTGCGCGAGCAGAGCGGAGAAGAGCGCTTCATTGCGGCGCAGGATGTCCTCGACCTTTTTGCGGTCGGTGATGTCCACCACCACGGCGTGGCATTCCGTCTCATTGATCTGGCGCTTGGCCGCGATGTTGACGATGAGCGGCGGCTGATCCGGGCGCAGCAGCTCAAAGTCGCCTGACTGCTTGGTATCGTCGGCAAACACCTGTTCGAGGAAGTGATTGAAGTCCGTGCGCAAGCCGGGGACAATCAGCAGGCCAAAGCGTTTTCCCACCAGCCTGGAACGCTGCACGCCGACCATGCTGGTGCCAGTGAGATTGACCTGCTGGATGGTGCCGTCGGCAGTGAGGGTGAAGTAGCCGACAGGAGCGAAATCATAGAGATCGGTGAACTTCTCCAAACCCACGTCCACGTTGGCTTTCGTCAGCTTGAGTTCCTCGTTTTGCAGTTCCAGCTCGATCTGGTGGATTTGCAGCTCCTGGAGCATCCGTTGCGTGTCAGCACGGTCATCTCGCGTCGTCTTCGCAGGTTGCTCGCGCAACTTGCGTTCAGCACGGCGGCGCAGATCGGTGGTGGGCTGTTTCATGGCTTGGATTTCCGTTTGGGTGCCGACTTGGTTTTGCCGAGTGCTTTGTCCAAGGCGAGTCCCTGTGCGGTCGCTTGCTTGATCATGTGGCGGTGCTGCTCGCGTAAATCGGCCTCGATTTTCTTGGCGGCGGTGATGTCGGCAAAGGTGATGACGACGCCGTCGATGCGGTTGTCCACCGTGCGGTAGGGCATGATGCGCACGGTGAACCAGCGGCCGTTCTGCGTGGCGATGGAGCGCTCGCTGAAAACGAGTGTGCGCAGCACTTCGTGGGCGTCTTTGACCAGCGCAGGATAAAGCAGGTCCGAGGCGAGGTCGGTGATGGGGCGGCCCACATCGGTCGCGATGAACTTGATGATCGTCTTGGCCTGCGAGGTGAAGCGGCGTACATGCAGATCGTTGTCCAGGAACACGGTGGCGATGTCCGTGCTGTTGAGCAGGTTCTTCATGTCGTTGTTCGTGCCGGACAACTCGTCGAGCTTCGCTTGCAGCTCGGCGTTGACGGTTTGCAGCTCTTCATTGAGCGACTGCATCTCTTCTTTCGAGGTCATGAGTTCCTCGTTGGTCGATTGCAGCTCCTCATTGGTCGATTGCAGCTCCTCGTTCATCGACTTCAGTTCTTCCTGCGAGGTCTGCATCTCCTCGCGCCCCGCCTGCACTTCATCACGGGCATGTTTGAGTTCGTTTTGCAGCTCACGCTGCCGGGCGCTGTTGCTGGCCGTGGCTTTGCCTTTCGCAGACTCAGGATGTGTCTCGACTGGGACGACGGAGTCGGAAAACACGATGAGCACCATGCCGAACAATTCTTTCGGCTCCTCAATCGCCTGCACCATGATGTCCACGGCATGCGTGTCGGCCTGCGGGCCAAGTTTGATGCCGCGTACTGCGACCGTGCCTTTTTTGCGGTTCACTTTTTGCAGCGCGCTGGAGATCTCGTTGCGCAAACCGTCATGGGCCATGGCGATGACATTCCAGTTGGCCTTGCCGGCGGCGGGTTCCAAATATTTGCCGATTCTGCCGCTGATGTAGAGGATGTCGCCGTGCTCGTTCACCAGCACGGCGGGCGGGGCGTAGCGCTGCTGTAGCAATTGATCGGCGAGTGATTGCAAGCTGGGTGCCGGAGGACGCGCTGTCACTGAAGACTCGCGGCGGTCCGTGTGAGCAGGCACATAGACGGCGGGGAAATCCAGATGACTGCCCTGCATGGCCGTTTCGTTGCGTTGGAAAATGCGCTCCTTGAGCGCCAGCGCCGTGAACAGGTGCGTGAAGTTGCCGATGCTCTCCGCACTGCCGAGAAACAGCACACCGCCTGGATTCAGGCTGTAGTGGAACAGCGGGAACAGTTTCTTCTGCAATTCTGGCGTGAGATAGATCAGCAGGTTCCGACAGCAGAGGATGTCCAGCTTCGTGAACGGCGGATCCATGATCAGGTTCTGCGGCGCAAAGACCACCATGGAGCGGATCTCTTTGTTCACGCGGTAGCCGCCTTCTTCCTTGATGAAAAAGCGCGTCAGGCGTGCGGGTGACACATCGGCGACGATGTTCTCGGGGAAGAGACCAAGGCGGGCCTTGTCGATGGCATCCTTATCCAGATCGGTGGCATAGATTTGCAGCGAGATGTTGTCCGTGGACTTGAGGTGCTTGAGCGTCTCCTTGAAGATCATGTCGAGCGAGTACGCCTCCTCTCCACTGGAACAACCGGCCACCCATGCACGCAGCGTGGTGCCTGCGGGCCGGTCTTTAAGCAGGAGCGGGATCGCTTTCGACGCCAGTTGCTCCCAGGCCGTTTTGTCGCGGAAGAAATTGGTCACACCAATGAGCAGCTCCTTGAAGAGAATGCCCAGCTCCTGCGGATTCTCCTGCAAGTAGCGCACATAGCCGCTGATCTTCCCCACCTGATGAATGCCCATGCGGCGCTCCACGCGGCGATACAACGTGCTGCGCCGATACAGGGTGAAATCATGGCCGCTGTGTGCACGCAGCAGGATGACGATCTTTTCCAAAGCGCTCTGCACCTTCTCCTCCAGATGAAGCACCGATGTGGTGAGCTGTGGCAGATGCTTCCGGTAGGCGATGAGCTTGTCAGGCAGTTCCTCGGCTGATGCAATGATGTCCGCGAGGCCGGCATCAATGACGCTACGGGGCATCGTGTCGAACTTGGCCGTGGTCGGATCTTGGACGAGCACCACGCCGGCTTTCTCCTTGATGGCGCGGAGTCCCAGCGTGCCATCGCTGCCCATGCCTGAGAGGATGATGCCCACGCTCTGCTCGCGTTGATCTTCAGCGAGCGAACGGAAGAAGAAATCGATCGGCAAACGCAGTCCGCGCATTTCAACGGGAGCCAGCAGATGCAGCACACCGCGCAGGACGGACATGTCGCTGTTCGGCGGGATCACATACACACAGTTCGGCCGTGTCTTCGTGCGGTCCCTCACCTGCGTCACCTTCATGGCCGTGGCGCGTTGCAGCAGCTCGGGCATCATGCCTTTCTGCGTGGGATCGAGATGCTGCACGATCACATACGCCATGCCGCTGTCCTTAGGCACATGCTGGAGGAACTGCACCAGGGCTTCCAGCCCGCCTGCCGAAGCCCCAATGCCGACGATGGGACATGAGCGCTCCGCCTTCGACTTGGATTTCTGAATCGCAGGCGTGGCGGCTTTGGCCGTGCGTTTCGACGCGGGAGGTGATGCTTTCTTTTTCATGGCTCGATCACGAGCCCCGCCTCGATGCCTCGGTAGCGACTGTGCCTTTAGCAGACTCGATAACCGGCGGCTTGTCGAGCGCGGTTCCGTTTTGGGGGAAACACCCCATAGTGATTCAGAGATGCGTCTGGCTAGCTGCCCACCATGAAAACACTCTACATCGCCATGCTGCTCGCGTCGGCTTCGCTCATCTCCTGCACCAACGGACCTAACGCCCGCACCGGAACCGTCGTCGGCGGCCTCGGCGGAGCGGCGGTCGGCGGCATCATCGGCAATCAAAGCGGCCGCGGACTTGAAGGTGCCCTCATCGGCGGCGGCCTCGGTGCCCTCGGTGGCAATGTCATCGGCGGCTCCCAGGACGAGCGCAATCGTCACTACTACAACGGACGCCGCTACTAGTCGGCAGTTCCACATCGAACGATAGCACCCATGAACTACCAGGCCAGCATCCACCATCTCGTCACCGGACGTTTCCTGCTGCGATGCAGCATCCAGGCAGATGACCTGCATGAGGCGGAGAATGCGGCCATCACCAGAGCCGCGCTCAAGTCCATGGCGCACCCGCGTGACATGGATGTCAGGCACCTGCATCAGTGCATGGAGCACCGCACCCAGTACGACTACTTCAGCGCCTGAGGAATCGCTGATCCAATCAAGATTGGTTTCTTTCCTCCTGCTCATGCCCAAAGCGCAGAGCATGGAGGCGCACGATTGAGCCTGCCTTGACTCTTTGTCACCTTCCCTGCTTTCCCATGCCCGATAACAAAGAAATGACCGACGAGGAATGCGCGAGCGCCATCGCGAACGATCTGTCATTGAGCACGGATGCGCTGCTGCTAGAGATTTACAAGGAGGCGGCCAACACTGCACAGGAGCCGGGGCCGCAGATGGCGAAGACGACAGCGAAGAGCGCCATTCTCTCCCTGAGCATCATCAAAGAGCAGGCGCTAATTCACCACCAACTGACCCGGCTTACCCGCTATCTGACCTGGCTGACGGTGGGGCTGGCGCTCCTCACGGTCGGCCTGCTCGGCGTGACGATCTGTCTCCTGCACTATGCGAGTCAGACCGATGATCATTTGCACCGGATTCGAGAACTTGCCGAAGAATGGCGCAGCCACGACGCCTCACCTTCAGTCGTGCCGAAGTAAGAAACGCTGGGCCATGCATTTGAACCTTACAAGCCGAAGGTCGCTTCCGACCTCCGGCATTGCTATGAATGCGGATGAACTGACTGATCGTGAAGTCAGTGAGGTCTGACTTCGATCAGATTGCTCACATTCTCCGGCCTTCCGGCCTGCATCGCGATGGCTCCGATGCGTTGTTTGCTCTCGATCGAACTGACGTGACCACGCAGCGTCGTCTGGGCGTGGAGCGTGACAACCTCCACGTTCTTGCAATGCGCGGTGAGACTGGAGTCGGCCTGGATGGTTCGTTTGATGAGGGCGGTTTTTTGCTCGTCACGGAAACTGTCTCCTTCCTCCATCGGGATGGATTTTTTGACGATGCCTTCCTGCGCGCTCTGCTTCGAATGAAGTCCATTATCAGCCTTTACGTCGCGGTTTACATACGCTTCCTCCTGGTAGGATGTTCTGCTGCTGTCGTTCCAGCGGAAGTGCGGCTCACCGGCGAGCTCGTTCATGGAGCTATCCAGGATGAGGCCGTTGTGCTCTGCATTGAAACGCAGTGCCCGTGCCTGGATGACGCTGTTGGGACTGCCCATGCCGCTTGTATCGACCACGACGTGAACGATCTGGCCCTTGGGCAGATCCATCCGCAGCGTTTGCACCCTGCCAATGGATTCCCCCTTGGTGTTCACGATCGGGAGGCTGAGGAGCTGATCTGTCCTGGCAACGTGACCCAGTTTCAGGATTTTAGCATTCTTTCGAACCGTCTGGCCTTCGGTGAAAAACCAAGGCTCGAGCCCGAAGTAGCGATTGACCCTGGCCACCGGTCCACGCTGGGAGGAGGCGGTGAAATCGGAGGTGTTGAAAGCCGGGGCGGCGTCGAATCCAGCCTTGCTCATGTTCACACGAATAACTTGATTGGGGGCGTCGAGCGTGAGTGCTCGGGGTGGCACTGCGGTGAACTTGGATGCGTCGGCATTTGCCACGATGACTTCGACCAGGCGCGCATTCTCCAGGTCGGCGGTGATGTATTTCACCGTGCCTAATTTCACGTCCTGACTGTTCCAGATCGGAAGGCCGATGAATTCGGTGAACTGTTCCTCGGCGCGATATTTTGAGGAGTGTTCTTTCGAGTTTGGATGCGTGCAGCAGCTCAAGGACGTGAGCGCGCTGGCGATGAAAAAGAATTTGAGTTTCATAGGTATGATGTCGTTGGCTGAATGACGCGGCACGGAAGATGCCTCTTCACCGTCGCCCGACCATAGGTGAGCGCCGCGCATGGAAGCTATGGGGTCTATGCCCCAAAGTTACGTCATCGAACGGCCCAACCAAGAGTCATGACTGGCAAACCCTGCCACAAGAAACCCATCCGGCACTTGCCCAGTGCTTGAACTCGTTACGCCATCCGTGTGATGCGTTTCCAAAAGAAATCCAGCTCACGCGCCAGAACGCCGATCACCTTGGCAGGCTCGGCCTGGAGCACGCCGGATTCGGACTCCTTGATGATGCGCTGCATGGAGTAGAGGCTGGCGAGTCCGTCAGTGTCGAGGTGGACGACGTCGGTGATCTGCCGGATGGGCTCGGGCAGGATCTGGCTGTTGAGGAAATTCTGCCAGGAGAGCTGTTCACGTTCGGTTTTGAAACTGACCAGCTTCAGCTTCGGCGCGGCACCAGACTCAGACTCTGCCTGGCTCGCAAGGTCAGTGAGACGCCCAGCGGCAAAGCTGCTGAGGGTCCGCCAATAGGAGACATCACTGAAGGGGGCGAGGCCGAAGAGGATCTCCACCCCCTGAAGGGACCAGTAAAGGGCGTATCGCCCCGTCAGACTGGGCAGTTCGTGCTCGCTGAAGCGCACGAGGGGGAATCGACGTCCAGCGAGACGGATAATCTCTGCGAGGCGGCTGTAATCCAGCGGCTGGGTGAGTGCCTCGGCCTGCAATTGCAGACGCAATGCCTGAAATCTGCCCTGAAGCAAATCTGAGGGAGTGGCAGGTGCCTTGGCTTTGATCGGCGCGAGGCCGGTCGCAGCCACGGTGGCGGACGAGACTTGAAAGGGGGAGGTGACGGAGGATGGCGGTGGTGATGCCTGACCCGCCGCAGGCGCGCGGAAGGGAGATTCGGCAACAGGTGGCGTGAAGTTCTGGCCTTCGGCGGCGAGGCTGGTGGCCACCTGCCCCGGCTGACGCAGTCTGGCGAGCATCTCCCGCAGTTTCACAAAGGCATCCGTGCTGGGCACCACGGGCTTCCCAGCGGGTGCGGGGCCGCTCGGGAGGCTCCAGTCGTCGTCTTCCACTGTGGTGACATCGGGATGCTGGCCATTGCCACCCGCGGGTGCAACGGGCAGTTGTGAGATTTCGGCAGGCGCAGTGTCGATGACGAGGGATTCCACTTCATCCTGAGGCAGGGCGGCGAGAGGCTCGGTGAGACTCTCGGCCATGGTTTGCAGGCTGCTGGCGGTCTCTGGATCGAAAAGCTCGGGCAGCGCCATGGCGGGAGCTTCGGCAGCGGTCAGACGCACGGTCTCAGTCATCAGGGGGATCGCCCCACCCACCTCTTTTTCCAAAGAAGGCAGCATCGCAACGTCCATCGCACCCGAATGTTCGGTGACCTCTGGCTGCTCTGACTCAGGCGGTGCGGTTTGGAAGATCTCCCACTGGCGAGCGCAATGGCGGAGGAAAGCCCGTGCGGAGACACTGCCGATGGGCCGTCCCAGGAAGTGCCGTTTCACGCTGACGAAACGCTCAAATTCATCCCTGGCTTCGGCAGCAAGGCCGGTCTGGCTTAGGCGAAGGCGCAGCAGACTCTCCGCATCCTCTTCCGTTAATCCACGCAGGAGCACCTGACTGGCTGTGAGACGGTCCTCCAGGGCACTGGGCAGGTGATGTCCGAAGGTGGCCTGCCAGACATCCTGATTCAAACTCAGCA
>NZ_JBILYB010000307.1:0-3030 GCF_044378005.1 Prosthecobacter sp. | reverse complement strand
CAGGAAGCGGCGGCGTGGGATCGGGGTGGAGATGTGGGGGAAGTTCATGGCTGGAGTATTGAACCAAGGAAAATGCGGCTTTGCACGAGTGCGTGAATCAGGTCCTTCACACGAAACCCATTCGCGGCGCAGGCATCGAGGATCGCCTCGATTTCTTCGCGATCTGCGAATCCCACGGGCGTGCCGGTGGCGTGGAGGGTGAGGTGTTCGAGGAGGTTTTTGGCGAGTTGGCGAGGGTGGGCGGCGAGGAGGCGTTTGAGTTCGTGGATGTCGTGGAAGGTTTCGCCGGTGGGGAGCTTGCTGGAGGCATCGACGGGCTGGCCGACGAAGTAGGTGTAGGGATGCCCGGCGGGATCGATGCCGGTGATTTTTTCGCCGCGCTCCATGCCGCGATAGCGATCTCGCCAAGCTCCCATGACATCGAAGTTCTCCATGGCGAAGCCGACGGGATCAAACTTCGCGTGACAGGAGGCGCAGGATTTTGACGAGGTGTGTTTGGCGAGTAGATCGCGGATCGTGGTAGCACCACGGATGTCTGGCTCGACGGCGGGCACGCTTTTTGGTGGCGGTGGCGGCGGCTGGCCGAGCAGTTTTTCCATGATCCAAACACCGCGCAGCACGGGTGAGGTGGTGGTGCCATTGGCGGTGTGTTTCATCAACGCGGCTTGCGTGATGAGTCCGCCATAGGGGCTGCCCTTTGGCAAAGTCACGCGCTGCATGGCGGAGCCGCTGACGCGTGGCAGATCGTAGTGCGCGGCGAGGCGATCATTCACAAAGGTGAAGTCGGCGGCGATGACGGTGCTCGCGGGCAGGTTCTCGCGCACCATGGCGCGGAGAAAGGACTGCGTCTCGTGGGCCATCGAATCGACGAGGTAGTCGTCCTTGCGATATTCGGGATACAAACGCTCATCCGGGATGTCGCGGCGCAGTTTGCGCAGGTCGAGCCATTCTTCGGCAAAGGTGCGCACGAACTGCTCGAAGCGCGGATCGGCGATGAGGCGCTCGGTTTGCGCACGCAACATGGCTTTGTCATCCAAACGGCCCTTTTTCGCGAGTTGGGCCAGTTCGTCATCGGGTCGTGAGTTCCAGAGAAAATGCGAGAGACGGCTCGCGATGGCAAATTGGGCATCGGGAGCGTCTTTTCGAGGGTCGGTGAGGTAAAGGCAGGGCGAGGAGCAAAGCAGCGCCTGATAGCCCGCGAGCATCGCATCGGCAAAAGGCGCTCCAGCGGTCATTTTGGCCTGAATGAGCTTCAAAAAGGGCTGGTGGTCCTTCTCGCTCATCGGACGCGAAGCGGCCATCGCGGCGAATCGGCGGAAGAGCTTTTCAGCATCGGCGGCGGTGGCTTTGGCGATCGACACCTCATCAAACAAGACGTGATGCGATGGCGGTGGCCACTGTGCCTCGCTGATCGGGCCTGTGACTTCGAGCCACTGGATCGCGACGCCGCGATGGCCCTCCGGCGGCATCGGCGGGTAATCATAGAAGAAGCCGCCATCGGTGCGGATGAAGGGCACGGGTAAGCCGAGCGGGCTGTATTCAAAGGTCTCGCCTGCTTTGAGATGAATCGTCGTTTCAAAATCACGCGCGTCGGGTTGCAGATCCATCCAGCCACCGGTCTCACGCACATCGCCGGAAACATCGGCTCCTGAAGGCTGCCTGGCGCGAAAACTCATCGCCACGGGGCCATGCGCGGGCACGAGGCGGAAGTCACGCACCTGCCGCACGGCTCGTCCGCGAAAACGCACGCGATACGCACCACTCTCACTGGCTCGGAAACCACGCGGATAGCCGTAGTAAGGCCATGTCGCGGAGCGGAAAAGCGCCATTTCGAGCGTGGGATCGCGGCGCTGCTCCGGTGTCATGTCTTTGAGCTGCGCGTTGGTGATGGGCACCATGCGATTGTCCCTCGCGAAGAACATCGCCTCGCGCTCGCCGAATGTTTCCAGCGTGGGAAAGAGGTCGGTGCCGGTGAAGCGCTGTGTCACCGGCGCTGCGGGTGGTTTGGAGCCGGCAATCGCCGTGCGTAGTGCGGCCTCCGTGGCGTCGAGATAGGCATCGAGTTGCACATGTGACATGTCGAGCAACGCGGAGACCTTGGTGAAACCGTGCGAATCGCGGTCCTCGGGTAGCTTGTCGCGAATGTCGAGCTGCGGCAGCTTGAGCAGCACGCGCAGGTTGTTCTCAAACTCGACCCGCGTGAGCCGGCGAACGGGGCCGCGACCGTTCTTCGCTCGATCAGCCTGCGCGGCGGCGAGTAGGCTCGCGCTGAGTTTCGAGACGACGGCTTGCCGTTCCGCCGTGCTGACCTTCGACTTTTCCGGTGGCGGCATGTCGCCTTTTTCGATGAGGTCAAACACTCGCGTCCACCGGCCTCGTGTCTCGGCCTGACTGAGATCAAAGGCTAGTGCGGTGATGTCGAAGTCGCCTTTCGCCGTGCTGTCGTCATGGCAGTCGATGCAGTGCTGATCAATGAAGCTGTGGATCGGGCTCGTGGAGGCTGATTTTGGAGCGGGTGAGTCAAAGACGTGAACATTCGTGATGTGCAGTTCTTCGAGGCCGCTTTTCTTATCAATGTAGCCGTCGATTTGATCCACCAACTGATCTCGCGTGAGCTTCCAAACGACTTTTCCGGCTGGATCAACCTCCGCCAGCAGATCGCGGCCTTCGTCGGCTTTCTGCATGTGATAATCCCCGCAGGCCATGAGCACATTGCCATTGGCCAGACGTGACAGGCCAAGCGTGTAGCGGCATTGCAGGCCCAGGTCTTCGATGGTCCAGCAGCCGATCTTTTTGCCTTCGCCATCAATGTGTAGCAACTGGCAGCCTGTGGACGTGGCCACCCACAACGAGCCATCCTCCGCCTGCAAGGTGGCAAAGGCCTTCTTCACGGTTGGAGAAGGCTTCAGCAGCGGATCGAGTGGGATCGTCTGCAAAACCTTGCCGGTCTTGGCTTCCACCTTCAGCACCGTTTTGCGTCCGTATTGTCCGACCCAGAAAGCATTGGCACCCGGCACTTCACGAATCATG
>NZ_JBILYB010000041.1:0-43887 GCF_044378005.1 Prosthecobacter sp. | reverse complement strand
CCACCGCCACCGCCTCCACCACCACCGAAGAAGCTTTCGAAAACGCCTCCGCCACCGCCGCCGCCGAAGACCTCGCGAAAGATATCGAAAGGATCGTGGAAACCACCGCCACCACCAGCGCTCGGCCCGCCCATTCCACCAGCAAAGGCGGAGTGACCGTAGCGGTCATACGCGGCGCGCTTTTGATCGTCGCTGAGAATGTCGTAGGCCTCGCCGACTTCCTTGAATTTGTCCTCGGCGGTCTTGTCGCCGGGGTTTTTATCCGGGTGAAACTTCACCGCGAGCTTGCGGTAAGCCTTCTTGAGCTCGTCCGCAGAGACATCGCGGGAGACACCGAGGACTTCGTAGTAGTCGCGTTTTTCGGGCATCGTGTTTGGAATCGAAAGTGGGGATTGAGTCTGGAATTACGCTTCGACAGGTGCGGCAGGCGCTTCGGGCGCAGGCGCGGCTGATACGATGACGCTGGCCGCGCGCAGGAGGCGGTCCTTTAGACGGAATCCGCGGCGAGTGACACGCAGCACGGTGCCTTCGGCGATGTCTTCACGCACTTCCTGGGAGACGGCATCGTGAAGATTTGGGTCAAAAGCTTTGCCAAGGGCCTCGACCTCCGTCACGCCCATGTCACGGAGGAAGTCGGCCATTTGACGCTGCACCATGCTCATGCCCATGAAGATCATGGACTTCTCCGACTCGGCACGGGCGGCCTCGATGCCCATCTCAAAGTTATCCATGATTGGAATGAGGCTGCGAAGCAGGTCCGCATTCGCGTAGGCGCGGGCTTCCTGGGCCTCACGGGCAGCGCGCTTACGGAAGTTGTCCAGCTCGGCGGCATTGCGGTAGGCGAGGTCTTTCCACTGATTCACTTCGGCCAGTGCGGCCTCCAGCGGATCAAGGGGTGGGGTTTCAACCGTTGCCTCGACAGAAATATCGGCTGCCGGAATGGCTTCGGGCTGGGTCTCGGGGGTGGGACTCGGCTCGTTCATGTTTTTGGAGGGGGCTTTTTTGAAAAACAAGGGGGTAAGGGGGCGCGGAGTATGGGACGGTCTGGCGCGCAATCAAGCGGCGAGCAGGGGGACTACGTTACCCAGGATCTCCGATCAGCTACGCTTTCTGCAGCACGACGAGCGTGATGTCGTCATGGCCTCGACGACCTCCGCAGAACTGGTCCACTTCATTGATGAGGGCGTCGATCACAGCCTGTGGCCCCTGTGGGGCGATGGCTGCGAGCATTTTGTGGATACGCTCCTCGCCAAATTCCTCACCTTGGGCGTCCATGGCTTCGTTCACGCCATCCGTATAAAGGAGGAGGGTGTCGCCCGAATCGAGTCGGAACTCGAGATCCTTGGTCACCCGTCCAAAGACAGCGCCTTTGTCGATGCCGACAGCGAGACCGCCGCTGTTGAGGGTTTCGATCTGACCGGACTGTTTTCTCCAAACAAGCGGGCGTGTGTGCCCAGCACGGGCAAGCCGGATACCGCCGCCATCAGGTGCGATCATGAGGTAGATCATGGTGATGAACATGTCCTCACGGATATCAGGGTAGAGCTGTTGATTCACAGCCGCGAGCGTGGCTGCGGGAGCACTTCCGCAACGGGCGCTGAAACGGAGCGCGCTGCGGCACATAGCGGTGATGATGGCGGCAGCCGTACCCTTGCCAGACACATCGGCGATGACCACGCCAAGACTGCCATCGGTGAGTGGGATGTAGTCGAAGTAGTCTCCGCTCAGAACCTTGGCGGGAATGTTTCTGCCAGCGATGCTGTAGCCGGGAAACTCAGGCGAGCTCTCGGGGAGAAGGATGCGCTGGATGTCACTCGCACTGCGCAACTCGGCTTCAATCTGCTTTTTCTCGGCGGCGGCCTGATGCGCCATCGCGTTCGCGAGGGCAAAGGCGCATTGCTCGACGAGCGAGCGAAAGACCTCGAAGTCATTGGCGCTGAAATGGCGGATGCCCTTCGGGGCGGTGACGGCGAGGACGCCGAGTTTTTTTGTGCCCGAGTTCAGCGGACCGATCATGACCGTCGTGTCGGCATGAATGCTGCCGCCATGGCCGCCGATGCGGGACTCATCCGCCAAATCTTCAATGATCTCGACCTTCTGGCTCTGAAAAATGCTGCCCACCAGACCTTCGCTGGCACCGATGGAATGCAGGCGCAGGAAACTCAGCAGAGCGGTGCGGTTTGAGCGCGCCATGCTGGCGATGCGCTCAGGCAGACCGACGAGCGGGACACACTTATCCGAATGATGGCGCGGCACGAGCGAGCGCTCTGCACCATCAAGCAGGTAGAGCGCGCCGCCCGTGCTCTCCATGACACGCACGGCCCCCTCGACGATCAAACGATACATGGCCGCCTGGCTGTCCTCACGCGAGATGGCCTCCCCTAGATCGTGGAGAAAACTGAACATGCGCCGCTCCTCCTCCACGATGGCCTGCTCTTCCTTGAGCAGGCGCGTGATCGCTTCATTCTTCTCTTTCGCCGTGCGCAGCAGCAGGGCGAGCACTGCCACGAGCAACAAAACGAGGAGGACTATCAGGACGGTGTTCATGCATGGGTGCCACGGGACGAGCGGGTGATTTTCGAACAACGGAGAAGGCGATTCTCCGGCGGCGTCCCGATGGCTTGATCAGGAGGTGGCAGCAGCGAGCGCGGGCTGTCCTCCTGAGATGAGTTCCTTTTCCAAAAAATGAATCACGTCGCGGAAGCGCGACTGGTTCTGACGGCTGACATCCGAGAGCACCCGGTGGGCGGTGAGGACATGCTCGGTCTGCTCCTCCTTGCATGTGGCCCCATTCTCCACGCAGTCGGAGAGTTCGGCGCAAACAGCCTTTCGCTCCTCTGGCCAAAGAGTGCCTGAGATATCGACATCAAGGATGTGATCCAGCCCCAAGTCAGTGAGCAGTTGCTGATTGCGCGCGTTCGCATTCAAAACGCTGAGACTGCCTACCCCCTTTTCGAGGAGGTTGAGCGCCGTGCATGTGAGCGTGCCCAGGAAGGTGGAGTCCATCATCGGGCAGTGCTCCAGATCCACCACGAGATCCTGGGTGCCCTCCTCAAGCACTGTCTGAAAGGCTCGCTTCACCTGGACGGAATTTTGAAAGCTGCCGCGTCCCTCCACGCGAAGCCAGAACACTTTGCCTATCCGGCCGACGAGTATGGTGGGGGCAGCAGGCACGGCGGGACAATGGGCTATAAGTCAATTCGCTTGTCCGATCCAACCGGATGCGCTTCTACGCACTGTCGGAAAGCAAAATGACTGTAAGAAATGGTTTTCATCGCGAACCGGGGCTGACTTAATTCCAGAGATAGGATGCCTTGCTCACAAGCTCTTCCTTCCCACGCATGAGGGTGACGCGCCAGGATGTGACTCGTCCATTGGTGTTATATTCATCTCCCGTGACTTGAAACTTCGTCGTGTTCCAGCGGCCCACGTCGTCGATGGTCTCCTCCAGCACTTTGGTGGTGAGGCCGTTGTTCGCCTGACGATATTCGAAACGAACGGTCACGGGCTGGGAGCGGTCGTCCACCTTCCAAAAGATGGAGTAGTAATGCCCTCCTCGGTCCATCACCTCAGCTTTCGTCACCGCTCCGAAGAGATGATGCTGGCGCTCGAAATTGATGGCCGGGTCCACCACGAGGATGGGCTTGGTCGGCACGAGATGGTAGTAATTGACCTTCGTGATCCTGCCCCCATTGCCGACGACGGCTGAAGAACAGGAAATGAGCGTGGAGGCCGTCACTGTGAGCGCCAGGAGGCGGAGGAGAATGCTGCGTGATCCAGAAGTCATGCGTGGGGACCGATTATCAGAGCGTAGTCCGCTCTGTCAACGTGTGGAATGACTATCTCACGCAATCCCTCTGCGGGTGGACTTCCCTCCAGAGATCGGCCCCTGCCACTCCTTGAAGGAGGTTATCTGTCCCGGCGAGCTACGGCGTCGCCTTCAAACCTTCCTCGATCCGCTGGAGCAACTTCGGATCGGTGGGCTTCATGTCGCGGGCCTTCTGGAACCATTCGCGGGACTTGGCTTTGTCGCCGAGTTTCACATAAGTCTGGGCGATGTGCTCAATGATCTCGGCATCGTCAGGTTCGGGATTCGTCAGCAAAGCAAGTGCGCGCTGGAGTTCAGCGAGAGCATGGGCGTAGTCGCCCTTTTTGAAATGCCACCAGCCGAGGCTGTCCACATAGGCGGCCTTGTCGGGCTGGAGTTCGTTGGCCTTGCGGATGAGTTCGCCGGCCTTGTCCAGATAGCGCCCGAGTTCCAGCCACATGTAGCCGAGGTAGTTCATCGTGTTTGCCACATCCTCGATCTCGTCCTTCGGCGTGAGCGTGATGGCCTTTTCAAACATCTTCGCAGCTTCATCGTGCCGACCACTGCGCTCCAGCGTGATGCCATATTGGAAAAAGAAGCGATGGTTCACCAGTTCCGCCTGACCGGTCTCCGCCATGGCTGCCGCACGGCAAAAAGACTCGATGGACTTCTCCCAGCGCTGCAAACTGCGCTGCGCAAAGGCGGCGTGTAGATGGAAGACCGGATTGTCTGGATACAGCTTTGTCGTGCGCTCGCAGAGCTGGATAAGCTTTTCGTAAAGCTGGGATTGAAGCATGAGCTGGCCAAGCGCCTGATACTCGCTGGGATCGCCACCTCCGATCTGGATGGCGGCCTCCAGGTGGGGCACCGCCCGATCCCACTGCTCTCGTGATTCATAAGCCTGCACGAGCAAGCGCCGCTGCTCCACATCTTCGGGTGCATCCTGAACGATCTTTTCCAGCACGGCGAGCGCCAGATCCTTTTGCTCATTCGCTTCGTAGAGGCGGTAAAGAATCTTCCTCGCCTGCAAATTCCCCGTCTCCGTAGAGATCTGCTCGCACAAGGTGCGTGCGAGATCGAGCTGGTTGGACAGCACATAATACTGCGCCACTTCAAGACGTGAAGGCTCGCCTTTGGCACCGGTGGCCGCATTGGTGAGTGCCTTCTGGAAGAAGAAATTTACCCGCTTGGTGTGCTCATCCTTCATCTCGATCTGCGCCAGTGGCCAGATCTCCTGGGCCGCGCGTCCGAGTTCCAGCCAGTAGTTCGGGCTCTTGATCTCCAGCTTCGAAGCCTGATCAATGACCTTCAGCGCGTCATCACGTTGGCTGAGGCTCAGATGATGCCTGACGGCAAAGCTGATCACCTCCGCCCGACGAGAGAAACGAGTGACCGCCTCCCCCATCAACTGACGCGTGCGGTCACGCTCGAACGGATCATCCGGCACATAGGTGCTCAGAAAGCGGATCAAGTTCAGATACACCGCAGGCTCGTCCGGGCGGGAAGCTTTGGCCTTTTCAAGAACACCCACCGCCTGTTCACGACTCTGATAATGATAGGCCAGCTCGGCGGTGTGAGCCGCGAGATCGGGATTCGCAAGATCGACCTTCAGCACCTCCAGGTAGTGCTGGAGTGCCTCACGCATCTTGCCCGCACTTTCAAATTGAAGCGCGGTCGTAAAATGTGCCATCGCCTCGGCCAGCGCCGCTCCTTCGGCCCGAAGCTCGAGATTCGCCGGCGGTTGGGTGGTGATCTTTGGCAGGGAAAGGTCTGCCCGCGTCAGGATCTGCGGTGATGCCAGCCCATGAGAAACAAGCACGCCTGAGAGGGCGAGCCAAAGGCATGAAAAATTGGGCCGAAATCGCGCGATCATACCCGACAGAAAAGTGAGTCTGAATGACATAAAACCTCCGCCAGTGAATAGACAAAATCGATTCACTGGTCGGAGGCAAGTCATGCGCGCGAGGCTAGCTCTTACGACTTGTAGCGCAAACGCTTCTTGTGACGGTTGGCGCGCATGCGCTTCCGGCGTTTGTGCTTGTTGATCTTAGTCTTACGGCGCTTTTTGAGCGATCCCATGTGCGTGTGTCTCGGTTGTTTCTAGTGATGTCCGGTTTAATGGACGATTTTGTTCAGCGGGTACTCGACGATGCCTTCGGCACCCAGTGATTTGAGTCGGGGGATGATCTCCCGCACGACAGATTCGGCGATCACCGTCTCCACGGCCACCCAATCGGGCGTGGCAAGCTGGGACACGGTGGGCGAGCGGGCGCTCGGCAGGGTCTCCACGACCTTCTGCAGGGCACTGGCAGGCACATTCATCTTGAGGCCGACCTTGTCGCGCGCCTCCAAAGCTCCGCGCAGCAGCAGCACGAGAGTCTCCATTTTTTCACGCTTCCATGCGTCAGCAAAGGCAGGCTTGCTGGCGACGAACTGCGGATAACTCTCCATCAGGGTGTCCACGATGCGTAGCTTGTTCGCACGCAGGGAGCTTCCCGTCTCAGTAATGTCCACGATGGCGTCCACGAGTTCGGGCACCTTCACTTCCGTGGCACCCCAGCTGAATTCCACCTCGGCCTTCACGCCGTGTTTCTCCAAATAGGCCTTGGTCATGTCCACCGCTTCAGTGGCGATGCGCTTGCCTTCGAGATCCTTCACCGACTGCACCGGAGAATCATCCGGCACCACAAGCACCCAGCGAGTGGGCTTCGATGTGGCCTTCGAGTAGCGCAGGTCTGTCAACACTTCGACATCGGCATTGTTCTCGGCGATCCAGTCGCGGCCAGTGATGCCGCAGTCGAGAAAGCCATGGTCCACATACCGGCCGATCTCCTGGGCACGCAGCAGGCGTAACTCGAGCTGATCATCGTCCACCGTCGGGCGGTAGGAGCGGGAGGAAATCACGATGTTGAACCCGGCGCGCTTGAAGAGTTCAAGCGTCGGCTCCTGGAGGCTGCCTTTGGGCAGTCCGATTCGGAGAGTGTTCTTGGGTTCAGGCATGGGGGGAGAAAATGGGCGCGCAGAGTAGCGGGGTTTGGCCGAGTGCAAAGGGGAATTTGCCCTCTCTGAACATCACTTCGTCGCACACCGGCGAATCACCGCACCCCGAGCGTGCCTTCCAGGACATGTCGGATGAGCCCCGGACCACGATACACGAGACCGGAATACACCTGCACGAGGGAAGCTCCAGCCTTGAGCTTCGCCTCTGCATCCGCGCCACTGAGGATGCCCCCCACACCGATGATCGGTGTCTCTGGCCGCAGAAGCATGCGGAAAGCCTGAATCACCAGCGTCGAGCGCTCCGTCACCGGAGCACCACTGAGTCCGCCGGCCTCCTTTTCCAAAAGATGCCCCGCAACCGCTTCGCGACTGATCGTGGTGTTCGTGGCAATGACCCCATCCACAGCCAGCTCATTGAAGACACGTGCCAGCGCCTCGATTTGCGCCCCATCCAGATCCGGGGCGATCTTCACCAGCATCGGCACTTTTTTGCCATGCTCCTTCTGCAAAGACGCCTGCTCATTCTTCAGCGCCGACAGCAGTTGCCGGATCGACTCCTCCGCCTGCAAGTCGCGCAGCCCCTTCGTATTTGGCGAAGAAATGTTCACCGCGATGTAATCCGCCACCGGATACGCCGCCTTCAGGCAATAGAGATAATCATCCACCGCCTTCTCATTCGGCGTGTCGAAGTTCTTTCCAATGTTCACGCCCACCACGGCCTTCGTGCGGCGCTTCTCCAGTCGCTTCACCGCTGCGTGGATGCCGGGATTGTTGAAACCCATGCGATTGATCAGCGCCTCATGCTCCGGCAGGCGAAACAGACGCGGCTTCGGATTCCCCGGCTGCGGGCGTGGCGTCAGCGTGCCCACTTCCACAAAACCAAACCCCAGCGCCGCCCATGCTTCCACAGCAGACGCCGACTTGTCCATGCCCGCCGCTAGCCCCAGCACATTCGGAAAACGCAGCCCCAGGCAATCGATGGGCGCACAGCGTGGCAGCTCGTCTGGCTTCAACAAACCCAGCGCATGGGTGATCCGCATCATACGCGTCGTCCATTCATGGGCGCGTTCGGCATCCATTTTGAAGAGCCAGGGTTTCAGCGCGGGGTAGAGGGCAGACACGAGGGACATGCCTTTCCGAAACGCGGCCCGGCGGGAGTGTCAAGAAGTGTCCTTTTACACCGCGTTTACAGACGCAGATGGCGGTGTGACGCAGGCTCGAGGTGCTATGAAAGCATACCCCATCCACAAACTCGCACTCAGTCTCATCGCCTCAGCCTCGCTGCTCCACGCGGCAGAGCCGGTCAAAGACACCCAACTCAGCGCTGACGAATCGCTCGTGCAGCTCGCCATCCTGCTGGATACCAGCAACAGCATGGACGGCCTCATCGAGCAGGCGAAGAGCCAGCTCTGGAAGATCGTCAATGAGTTCAATGACGCCAAGCAGGGCGACAAAAAGCCCGTCGTGCAGGTCGCCCTCTATGAGTATGGCAACACAAACCTCAGCGTCGGCACGAACTACATCCGCCAGGTCCTGCCCTTCACCCGCGACCTCGATAAAGTCAGCGAGCAGCTTTTCAAACTCACCACCAATGGCGGCGACGAATACTGCGGAGCCGTCATCCGCGAGGCCATCGACAAGCTCGACTGGGACAAGAACGGCCAAACCTACAAAGCCGTCTTCATCGCCGGCAACGAGCCCTTTGACCAAGGCCCCATCAAGCCCAACGACTCCTGCAAGACCGCCATTCAAAAAGGCATCGTCGTGAACACGATCCACTGCGGCAACCGCGCCGAAGGTGAAAACAGCGGCTGGCGCACGGGCGCTGCATTGGCCGAGGGCCGCTTCCTCACCATCGACCAGGACAAAGCCGTCGTTCACATCGAAGCCCCTCAGGACAAGGAGATCACCCGCCTCAGCATCGAGCTAAACCGCACCTACGTCACCTATGGCAAAGACGGCGCACGCGGCATCGCCAATCAAACCGCGCAGGACAGCAACGCCTCCAAATACGAGAAGGCCGGAGCCGCCGTGCAGCGCGCTTTGACGAAGACCTCCAGCAACTATAAGAACAGCACCTGGGACCTCGTCGATGCGACCAAAAAAGACGGCGTGAAGCTCGAAAGTATCCCCGCCGCCGAACTCCCCGAAGAACTCAAGCCCCTCGCTCCAGGTGCACGTCAGGCCTACATCGACCAAAAAGCCGCCGAACGCACCAAGCTCCAGTCCGACATCAGCCGCTTAAACGAAGAGCGGAAGAAATTCGTCGCCGAGAAGGCCAAAGAAAAAGGTGCCGAAGCCACCCTCGATAACGCCATCAGCCAGGTCGTCCGCGAACAGGCCGCGAAGAAGGCGATTGAGTTCAAATGAGGCAGGCAAAGCCTGCCGATACCGTTGACAGTGGTTTACAGTTGTTGACGATGGTTGACGGTTGTTTGTCCAATCCGTCCCCGTCGTCAGCAACCACTGTCAACAACCGTCAACAACCGTCAACAACCGTCAACAACCGTCAACAACCGTCAACAACCGTCAACCATCGTAAACCACCGTCAACGGTTCCCCACAATGCCCACTCTCCTCGTCATCGAAGACGACAGCGCCATACGGCGTGGTGTGTGTGATGCGTTGCGCTTCGCCGGGCACACGGTGCTGGAGGCGGCGGAGGGAAAGGCGGGCATGGAGCAGGCTCAGCGTGCCAGCTTTGACCTCATCCTGCTGGATCTCGTGCTGCCGAACTACAGCGGCTTTGAGATCCTTCAGGCCGTGCAGGAGCATCGCCCCGGCACTCCCGTGATCATCCTTTCCGCTCGCGGTGAAGAGGCCGACCGCGTGAAGGGCCTGAAACTCGGAGCCGATGACTATGTCGTAAAACCCTTCAGCGTGCGGGAGCTGCTCGCCCGGGTCGATGCCGTGCTACGCCGCTCGCCCGAGCGACCCAAGCCCGTCCAGCAGCTCCCTTTCCCCGGCGGCACCGCCGATCTCGCCCGCATGGAGCTGCGCTTCGACGATGGCACCCGCGCTGAGATCTCCGAGCGCGAATCCAACCTGCTCGAATACCTCAGCGCCCATCGTGGCCGCGCCATCGCCCGCGATGAACTCCTCCGCCGCGTCTGGCGTCTCGAACCCCAGCACACCGAGACAAGGACCATCGACATGCACATCGCCAACCTCCGCGCCAAGCTCCGCGATGCCGACGCAGCCTTCCTCCTCACCGTTCGCGGCAAAGGCTACATGCTGGCGCAATGACGAATCACGAAGCCCGAATGACGAAAGAACTCCCAAATCCGAAGCCCGAAATCAGCGGGCCTTTTTCGTCATTCGAGACTCGTCATTCCTTCGTCATTCGGTTTTAGTCATTCGTCATTCCCATGCTCCCTCGCTGGCTCCTCTTCCTCACCTGCATCGCCGTTTTCGGCGGGGCGATGGTGTGGATCAGCACGCGGATGCTCGATCTCGAAGAGCAGCGCCGCAGCACCGCTGAAGACGCGCAGGTGCAGGAAAAAGTGCGACTCGCTCTGTGGCGCATGGACTCGCTCACCAGCGCCCTTTTGATTCGGGAGAACTCTCGCCCCGCCTGGCATTATCAGGCCTTCTACGCACCGGATGACCTCTTCGCCAGCAGCACGCAGAGCATTCCGAAAGGCCAGGCGCTCATGCCATCGCCCTTGTTCGGCAGCCTGCCAGAGCACGTGCAGCTCCACTTTGAAATCGTGTCAGGCTTTGCGTGCAGTCCACAGGCACCGATGGGCCAGCAAAAGGAGCTCGCATCGAACTGGTATGCCACCAGCCCGCAGACAGGCCAGGCCACGGAGAAGCTCCAGAAGCTCGATGTATTGCTCAAAGGGCATCCCGAAGTACAGACGACAGTGCCCGCGCTCAGCAGCACTCCCATTCCACAGCCAAAGCCCGCGCCACTGCCGGAAGAAAAAGCCAAGACCGCCGCTGTGGAGATGCCTCAGAAGCTCGACCTCTCCATCTCCAACGCCATCGAGCAGAACCAACGCGCGCAAATCTTTAACAAGAACCTCGTCACCGAGAAAACAGAGAACTATAAAACGCCTCTGAAGAAGACCGCCCCCGCACCCAAGCCTGCGGCGAAGACAGAAATCGCCGCAGCCGAAAAGCCCGTCAGCTCGCTGCAAAAGGTCAAAGACCTCTACCGCAGTTCCACCACCCGAGGCGGTGCCCGCCCTGCCGATGCCGAGTCGATGAGCGATGCCATCACCGCCGCCCCTTCAGCCCCAGGATCACCAGCCGCCGCTCCAGCTGCCGCCGCGCCCTCCATCGTTCTCGCGGAAGCCCCCGCACCCGCTCAGCGCCAATCTTTGCCCGCACTTGCTGGCGATCTCAAACCTGTGTGGGCTGACAGCGAGCTCCTTCTTGTCCGCCAAGCCCGGCTCGAAGGCATCTCCCGTCTCCAGGGCGTGTGGCTGGACTGGCCGCAACTCCGCACCAGCCTCATCGACACCGTGCGCGATCTGCTGCCCGAGGCACAGCTCATCCCTGTCTCGCCCGCCACCGCCAGCACAGATGCCACCGCGCTCGTCACCCTGCCCGTGAAGCTCGTCACCGGCCGCGTGCCCATCTCTGCGCTCGACTTTGGCTCCGCCCTGCGCCCCGCGCTCATCATCGCCTGGAGCTGCCTCATCGCCGCCGCGCTCGCCATCGCCTTCGTGCTGCATCGTGCCATGCTTTTGAGTGAGCGTCGCGGAGCTTTCGTCTCCGCCGTCACGCATGAGCTGCGCACCCCGCTCACCACCTTCCGCCTCTATTCCGAAATGCTGGCTGACGACATGGTGCCCGAGCCGGAGCAGCGAAAGGAATACCTCACCACCCTCTGCGATGAATCCACGCGCCTAATGCACCTCGTGGAAAACGTCCTCTCCTACTCCCGCATCGAACGTGGCCGCACCGCCGCTCGTCTGGAAACCATCAACGTCGGCGATCTCCTCCACCGCATCGAGCCCCGCCTGCGTCAGCGCGCCGATATGTGCGACCTCGCCTTGAGAGTCGAGATTGCCCCCGCCGCCATCGCCGCCAGAGCCCAGGTCGATGCCCTCGCCGTGGAGCAGATCCTTTTCAATCTCACCGATAACGCCTGCAAATACGCCGCCCCAGACTCCGCCCCGCGCGAGCTTCATCTCCGCCTCGAAGCCGAAGGCAAGCACCTCCGCCTCCTCTTCCGCGACTTCGGCCCCGGTCTGTCCAAACAGGCTTTGAAGAAGCTCTTCCAGCCCTTCGCGAAATCAGCGACGGAGGCGGCGCACAGTGCGCCGGGTGTTGGTCTTGGTTTGGCGCTCAGTCGTCGCCTCGCCAAGGAGCTTGGCGGGAGGTTGGAGCATGAGCGCAGTGCCGGACGTGGTGCCTGCTTCTGCCTCACGCTGCCAAAGCGCTGAGCCTCACTTGCTCAGCTCCAGCATCCGCAGCAGCGGCTTTTCGGCACGGGCGCGGAGGTCTTCGGGCATCGTCACCTGGGGGGAGAGATCGCGCAGGGCGTCGTGCAGCTTTTGCAAGGTGTTCAGCTTCATGTAGCGGCAGTCGGCACAGGCGCAGTGGCCGGTGGGACCAGGGATGAACTTTTTCCCCGGCACCTCGCGCTCTAGGCGATGGAGCATGCCGCTTTCAGTGACGATGATGAAGGTGTTCGAAGGACTGTTGCGGCAGTAGCCGACCATCTTTTCGGTGGAGCTGACTTCATCGGCTAAGATGCGCACGGCATAAGTACATTCGGGGTGCGCCACGACTTTGGCATCGGGATACTCGTCTTTGATGGCCTGGATGCTGTCGCGGGTGAACTCGACATGCACGTAGCAGGCACCTTTCCAGAGATCCATCTTCCGGCCTGTCTGCTCCATGACCCACGAGCCGAGATTCTGATCCGGCACGAAAAGGATCGGGCGATCCTTCGGAGCGGCTTCGACGATTTTGACGGCGTTGCCGCTGGTGCAAATGCAGTCGCAGAGGGCTTTCACATGACCGCTGCAGTTGATGTAGGCGATGACGTAGTAGTTCTTCTCCGCGTTGGCCTTGAGGAAGGCCTCAAGCTGCGGCCCCGGACAGCTTTGCTCCAGCGAGCAGCCGGCATTGGCATCTGGCAAAATGACCGTCTTCGCGGGGTTCACGATCTTCGCGGTCTCGGCCATGAAATGCACGCCGCAGAAGGCGATGACATCGGCGTTCGTCTCCTTGGCCTTGTAAGCCAGCCCGAGGGAGTCGCCCACGTAATCGGCGATCTCCTGGATGTCCCGCGTTTGATAATTGTGCGCGAGAATGACGGCATTCCGCTCCTTCTTGAGGCGGAGGATTTCAGAAACCAGGGAGGGTGTGGCGGTGGCGACCATGTCTGCATGTAGCGGAGAGCGGCGGCGGCTCAAGCGGGAAGAAGCCACTGCCCTGCGCTTCCCCCAGACTCAGAATTCGCGACGGAGGCTGAGGATGACGCGGTGCTGGTCATCATTGTCTTCATTGAATTGGGCAATGAAGCCCTGCCAGCCGAGTTTGACCTGCGTTTTGGCATCCAGGGCATAGCGGAAGCCGAGGGAGCCCATCTGCTGATTAAAACCGTAGTTGCCATCGCTGTAGATGCGCTGGGAGGCATAGGCGAGATCAAGATGGAGCTTCGAGGTGATGCGTTGGTCCAGGTGAAGATCGATGCCGACGTTGGTGCTTTCGAAGTTCAGGCCGGTGATGTTCGGGGAATCGATATACTCCATGAAGAGGCTGCTGGAGAATTGTCCGCCCTCCCAGACCTGGCCGGTGAGGCCGTAGTTGGCATAGTGTGCCCGCTCGTAATTCCCACCAAGCACGAGGATGCGCTCATAACCGAGTGCGAACTCATGGCTCCACTTATCATTCAGCCGCTGAGAAAGGGCTAGCGAGTAGTAGGGCATGGCATCGTCCTCCTGCGGAATGGAATCGTCGTCAAAGATACGGTGGGATTTGGAGTCGTAGTGCTGGCACCCGAAGGCAAATCGCACACGTGTGTCCTGCCTTGGCGTCCATGTAGCAAACAGACCAGCATTCATGAACTGAGCAGGGTCCGCGTCGTCATCACCCAAGGAGAAAAAAGGGAAACCGAAGACCACCGGAGATTCAAAGCCGTTGTCGGGATTATACCAGTTCCAGGCCCCCTCAAAACCCAAGCTCAACGTGTCCGATTGCTTGAATGCCAGCTCGGTCGAGATCGTGTGCTGGTCGAAATTGGCACCGCGCCAGTAGCTGCCGTATGCGCCATCGATGTCGTAGGTCTTGGTGAAGGTGTAGTTCAGGGTCCAGGACCAGCGGTCGGTCAGGTCCATCGTGGCGGCGAGCCCGAGGTCGTTTTGGAACATGCCAAAATAAGAACGTGCACTGACACGGTCGTAAGCGGTGAGGTGCAGTGCGCCGAGATCGACATCATACGCGAGGCTCGTGCCTGGCAGCAGGAAGAAGCCAAACTCATCGGACCAGTATTCGGAGTCGATCTGATCATTGCCGCTGATCCAGTTCAGCCCGAGTCCACCGCTGAAGGTGAAGCGCTGCTCCGGGGAAATCTGGTAGCTGCCGTCCCACAGCAGACTGGGGGAGAAGACCACGCCGCCTTTGCCGGAGTTGACCACACTGTTGTATTCCGTCTGGAACTCGACCGCCATGCCAAGGGTGAGCCCGTCTTTGTTCTGGATGAAGGGCGCGGGTGCCTGCTCGCCGAAGCAGAAGGGGGAGAACCACTTTCTACCGAGCTGGTAAGGGCCGTTGAAGCCCGTGATGTCAGCGTTCATGCGCTCGGAGTCAGCGGAAAAAATCTTGAACACCTCCGGGCGGGAGAGCTCGCGGCTACGGTCCAGGGCTTGGCGGTCATCGCCGAGGACATCGCGTGCTTCATCGGCATGATCAGCGTCACGGGCACGCAGTTCCTGAAGAAAGGAGGCGCTCAATGAAGGGGCTATACCCACTTGAGCTTGAGCCAAAGTCGCGCTGAGACCGAGTAAAACAATGAGGCGGGGGAGAGTTGCCATGGAGGCCCCCCTGCCTATCAACCAAATTCCCACTGGCAAGCAGAAGCTATCCATTCTGCTTTTTTGAGTGACCACAACCAGGCCCCGGCACACATATGTTTGATGTCGAAGGCCAAAATATGCGTTCCATGTGATCCGATCCCTCAAGCCATGCCAGCCTACTTCCACACCGCCCTGCTTTCGTTTCTCCTTTTGTTCCTGCCTTTCGCCCGCGCCGACCAGTTCGTGCTCTTCGATGTCACCTTCACGTTCACACAAGAGGACGCGCTGAACTCGAAGCCCAGCCAGTCGCATTACTATGTCAAAAGCGACCGGCTCAACGCGGAGCGACCGAAGGACTGGACGACGCCGGTGGATTACCGCAACGGCACGGTGCATCTGCGTCTCGAAGTGCTCGAAAAACCGGTGGGTGACCAGCCCACGTCGTGGAGCGTGTGCTACATCCCCTACAAGGGCCAAAACCACGGTTACGGCTGCATAGGCACCGGTGCGTATTCAAAGACAGGCGTGATCGAGAAGGATCTCTTGATGACCACCTTCTGGCAGAACAACGACATCATCTGGAGCGAGGGCATCAAGGAGATGCACCTCGTGCTCAAGGACGACAAAAACCTCCACGCCCACAAGCGCCCCGATCCCGAGAAGTTCTTCCCCACGAAGGTGCGCATGACGCTGATCCAGGTATCCAAGGGCTCGAAGTACGATCCGAAGGATCTTCCGAGCGGCACCAAGCCCTGACTACTTCATCGTCGGCAGGATCACGCGTGAGGCGTGTTTGGCATCATGCCAGATGGTGTTGATCGCGGCGGTGCCGGGCTCAGTGACGAAGTGGGTGATCGGGCTGCCGGTCTGCGTGTTTGGCTCAAAATACGGCGCACCGGTGCTGGCGATAGTGATGCGCACTTGGTGCCCCTTGTTGAAGATGATGCTCACCCAGCCGATGTCCCAGGCGAGCTTCGTGACCTGGCCAGGCACGAGTAGCTTCTGATGATCGAAGCCTTCGTGATAACGCGCACGCAGCGGGTAATCGACCAGCAGGATCGAGCGGCCATCGGGATACACATCGGTCACGCGCAGAACGAAGTCGGTGTCCTTCACCGTGGAGGAAACGAAGACCTCGGCCTTGATGCGTCCGGTGACTTCGAGCGGCTCGGTCAGCACATCGCTGGTCCAGGTGCGGACCTCGGCCTGCTCTTCAAAGGCACGCGCATCCCTGGCTCCGGGGAAACCAACGGCATTGAGAATCATCGGGTGTGCAGGATCACTCGCATACGAGGTGCTGGCGCTTGGCGCGGAGGGCTTCTTGGGGGTCAGCTTGCCATCAGGTTGCAGGAACCAATCCGCCGCCGTGCTCGCAGGCAGGAAGTCTTTGGCCTCACGCCAGACATTACCAGGAGCGCCAACTTCACCGCATGCACCCATGACGTAGTATTTCACGGGCATGTCTTTCTCGATGCCGTTGTCCTCGCCTTTGAGGTAGTGATTGAACCACTTCGTCATGTGCGGATACACATCGAAGAAGGCATTCTCCGGGAACACCAGTTCTCCGATCTTGTTCGACTTCGGATAGCCGCCATGCAGCCAGGGACCAATGATGAGCTGCTGCTGCCCGCGTGAGTTGGGTCCGCCTTTCTCATTGCGCCCGATGAAGCTGGCGACACTGCCCTGGCACATGAAATCAAACCAACTGCCGATGGTGAAGCAGGGGTAGTTCATCTTGTCGAAATGCAGCGAGGCATCTTCGTCCTTCCAGAAGTCGTCATAATCAGGGTGCTGGTCCCACTCACGCAGCATGGCTTCGTTGTCCTTGATGTCGCGCGCTACGGCACCGCCTTTGATGAAGCGCTGCGGCTTCGTCGCGCCACCGATGCGGTAGCCTTCGTGATACAGGCTCAAGCCGGTGTCCGTCATGTATTGTGCAACGAGATGCGGCGGCTGGGTCACGGCGAGATAGTTCTGCGCGTAGCCAGCCTGCGACCCACCGTAGGTGCCGATCTTGCCCGTACACCAGGGCTGCGCAGCGAGCCACTCGCACACGTCATAGCCATCGCGCAGCTCGCCCCATTGCAGACCGCGATAGCCGCGATATACGCCCTCGCTCAAATGCGTGCCGCGATAGTTCACCAACGCGATGACAAAGCCGCCCTCGGCGAATTTGGCGGCGGCTTTGCGTGATCCAGCGCTGGAAATGTCCGCGTAGCGTTGCTCGAAAATCGCGGGCCACTTCTGGTTGCCTGCGGGAAAGAAGACATAGGCCGAGAGGCGCTTGCCGTCGCGCATCGGGATCATGATGTGCTCCTCGCGCACACTGCCAAAATCGATCTTGGGAAGATCAGCGGCAAGCAGGGATGCATGAACAGCGAAACACGATAAGAGCAGGAGAATGCGCATGAGAGCGATACGCCAGCGCTTGGGAGTGCCTTGCTGCCGTTGACGATAAGTTCGCCTCCATCATCGGCTGAAAGGATCAGCACCAAGGTGCCGACTGCCATGGATGAAACGAAGAAACCTGCTCGTCACCCTCGCCGGACTGCCTGCCACCGCGTCTCTGCCGCCAAGTGGCGCGGCATCGAGCACCACGGGCCGCGAATTGGACAATCCGTATGCCGAGGTGGACTGGGACACCTGGGATTGCCTGCATTCGATGTCCCATCAGCACCAGGGGCAGACCGATGCTTCGCGAGATGGCTTTTTGGAGATGGGCTACCGGCATCTCGCCTTCAGCAACTACTACCCCTCGGCGCCCACCTACCCGTTGCCCGCCAACTATCTGGCAAAGCATCCTGAAGTGATCGCCGCGCCAAATGCGGAGCATCATTCGTTCACCGATGCCGGGCTGCATTTCAACGCGCTCGGCAGCCTGCTGGCCACCGGATACGGCAGCAATGTCAGCGCCAAGGAATGCGCGATCTCGCCCATCGTGCATCGCTTCGAAAATCTCGAAGTCTTTAACACCGAACGGCCCTGGCTCGGCGTGTATCGGCTGGATGTGCGACTCTCCGCATCCGAGGGCAAACCCACCGCCCGGCTGACGATCGAAGGTGCCAATGAGTGCGGATTCCGCGAAGGATTCAGCGACAAAGGCCCGATTTGCGATCGTGAACTGCCGCCGGGCAATCACACGCTCTACCTGCGCACCACCGCTACGAGCGTTGAAACCAAACTTGTGTTCGACACGGCCGCGCTCAGCGTCACGCAGTATCGCTTGATGCAAGGGGCCAACCGCCCGTGGCGCGATGTCTTCCGCGCCGCGCTCGATGGCGAGATGATCGATGGCAAACGCAGCGGCGGCCTACTGCATGGCGATGACGGCGGTCTCACGTTGAATCATCCGACCGGCAAGCTGGCGGACTATGCACCGATGCTCGACTTCGACCCGCGCGTGCTCGGTATCGAGGTGTGGAATCAGCTCACCTCCGGGTTCGGCTCCAGTCGAGGCTTCTACGATCACAGCGGTGAGCCGAACCTGCACTTCTACCAGCTCTGGGATGACATCCTGCGCACCGGCCGCCGCTGCTGGGGCTTTTTCGTCAAAGATCACAACACCTTCGGTCGTGGACGCAACGTGCTGCTCGTGCCGAAGCTCTCCGCGCTACCTCCTGCCGAGCGCGAAGCCACCGCATTGCGTGCGTATCGAAAAGGAGCCTTCTTCGGCTCTGTGGCATCACTCGCAGCGAGCGAGAACGCCGAAGTCGTCGCACCGTATGATCGCAGCGACTTCCGCTTCAGCCGCATCGTTGTGCAAAACAATAAACTCCAAGTCGCCGTCGCAGGTAACGATCCCGCCAAACGGCCCAAGGTGCAAATCCGCTTCGTTACCGATCAAGGCATCGCCAGCATCGTGGATGGCGCGGAGGCCGAGTTCCCGCTGAAACGTAACGCCAGCGGCCAACTCGTGGCTCAATTCGTCCGTGTGGAGGCCTTTGCGTATCCAGAAACGCATCTGCAAGGCGACCCCCTCACCGCCGAAAGACTGCGTGGCATGAACGTCCACGACATCTCGCTCCTCCACGATCAAAAAGCCCTGCGAGGCTCGGCCTTTGCCAGCACCGACCCCGCGCTTCGCACGCCGATTCCCATCGTGGACATGATCTTCTCACAGCCGCTGCGGCGCGTGTGAGTCACCGCACTTTTTCCAGCATCTCCAACGCTCTCGCGGTAATCTTCACCGAAGCCTCGCGCTCGACGCGGTTGGTGCCGAGCCAGGTCTCGTAGCCGCCGAGGTCGTGATGTTTCGGCGTGGGCAGGTAGCCTTGGCTGCCGTTGGCGAGTTCGATGGTGAAGGTGTCTTTAAAGGGGCTGCGGGCTTTGAGTTCGAGGCCGATCTCCGTGAAGACCTCGAAGGGGATGGATGCGATGCCGAGGTCGCCGATGCGAAAGGCCTGGATGACGGCTTGAATGGTGTCAGGCTTCGCATCGCGTGCGGCGAGCGTACGCTCGGCGTAGGGCTGCTCCAGGCGGTGCGTGGGCGTGGCGTCTTTGGGTTTGGCGAGCACGCCTTCAGCCCACGCGATCATCTCCGGTGTGGGACGACGCACGGCGAGTTCCAGATCACTCGCGGCTGCTTTCAAAGGCACCCAGTCTTGATGTTTCAGTGTCTCGCGCACACGCAACACCTCCTGCGCGAGGTCGCCGGCGACGAGTTTGATCTTCTCGTAAGGCTCTCGCTTCACGGCGGGAGTTTTGCCACTGTAGTCGTTGTTGTTCACGTCACCACAGGGACCATTGGCAAGGATGCCGACGCAGGGTGCGCCGACCTTTTCTTCGATGCGACGACAGAACTCGCCGAAGTAATCCGCCGACAGATCCTCTTTGTTCACGCCGCCGACGTAATGCAGCCAGTAGTTCGCCATGAGCGCGATCTGGCGTCCGTCGATGGCCTGCACAGAGAGGCAATAGACCTCAGGGTTCGTCGGTCCGGCAGGACCGGCGAGTCGTGAGCGCAAGAGGCTGCTGGGATTCATCACCGCGCGATCTTTGCCACCAAACGGGTTGTCGTTTGTGACGCCTTCCTTCAGTAACCAGCGGCGATTAAAAACGTGCTGCGGAACCTGTCCTGAACCCCACGCGATGCGGGCAGGCTCCAGGTTGTTCAGCGCACGCCGCACGCCATCCACCACGCGCGAGATGATGAAGCTTCGGTAATCGAGCGACGAATCCTTGTTCGTGATCGCCGAGACACTGGAATGCGTATGCGTGCCGGAGAACATCATGTTCGACACCGGGATGCCCGTGGCGGCCTCGAGATTCTTCTTGGCCTCGTCCCAAACATCGCGCCCGAGTGAAATCGTGTCCGCCACGGCAAAGGCGAGCTTCGTGGTGCCATCATCGAGCACGAGGCAGCGCACATGAAGCTCATCATGCACATGGCTCGCAATCGGCCGTGGGGCGAAGTTTCCCACGATCTCCATGCCCAGCGGCGGCGTGATGTTGCTGGTGGCCGCGCCTGCTTTGAAGACCTTGTCTTGCGCTATGACGGCAGCAGGCAGATTGATGAGAGCAAAGACGGAAAGGAGTGCGGTGATTTTCATGCGATGCCAAACCAACGCCTCCCGGCTCGTATTCCATTCACCATGACAACCACCACCCGACGCCAACTTCTTCTCGGCAGCACAGCATGGGCCGCCACGCACGCGCTTCATGCCGCCGATGCCACGAAGCTCAAAGCCGCCATCATCGGCCACACTGGCGCGGGTGATTATGGTCATGGCATTGAGCGCCTCTTTGCAGGCCTGCCAAATGTGAGCGTCGTCGCTGTCGCCGATCCTGATGATGTCGGTCGTGCGAAAGCAAAGGCTGCCTGCGGCGCGGCACGAGACTACGCCGACTACCGCGTGATGCTGGAGAAAGAGAAGGCTGACCTCGTCGCGATAGCACCACGCTGGGCCACGGAGCATCATGCGATGTCGATGGCGGCTCTGGAGGCTGGGGCTCACTTGTATTTGGAGAAGCCCTTCACCATCACCCTCGCCGAAGCGGACGACATTCTGCGACTCGCGAAGTCCAAACAGCTTCGCGTCGCAGTCGCTCATGTCACGCGCATGGCTCCGAGTGTGCTGCGGCTGGAGAAAGCGCTGCGCGAGGGCCTCATCGGTGACTTGTTGGAAATCCACACCGTTGGCAAGATGGGTGCGCGAGCCGGTGGGCAGGACATGATGGTGCTCGGATTGCACGTCTTTGATCTCGCGCGGCTCTTTGGTGGCGAGGTGCAATCTTGTCAGGCACGCATTCGACACCAGAGCAAAATGGCAACGATTGCCGATGCCGAAGAATCACCCACTGACAAAGTCGGGCCGGTGGTCGGTGACGACATCTTTGCGAGCTTCGCGATGGACTCTGGCGTGAACGTCACCTTCCGCAGCCGCGTGGGTTTGGAGAAGGCCGCCGGTCCGTTCGGCATGGAGATCATCGGCACGCGCGGCATCGTGCGGCTGCTCTCCGGCTTTGCACCCACGATCTCTCTGCTCACCGATCCGAACCGCACGCCGACCACGCGCAGTGAGTCATGGCTCGACTGGACAGGCGGAGTTGATCCCGCCACCGAGACCACTTTTGAAGGTCTCACCGGCTACGATGCGTCGCATCGCCGTGTCGTGCGTGACTGGCTCCAGGCCATCGCGGAAAACCGCGAGCCGCTTGGCTCGGGAGAACGCGCCATGAAGGCCATCGAGATGGCGCATGGTGTTTTCCAGGCTGGCATCACGGGTGAACGTGTCGAGTTCCCGCTGGTGAAGCGCACGCATCCGCTGATCGCCATTTGATCATACCTTCTCCAGCCACTCGATGCGGCTTCGCAGTCTGCGCTGCCGTTCTTCATTTGGATTCGGATACAGGATGGGATACCACGCCGTCATCACCGCTGCTCGTCCGATGAGGCTTTGGTGCAGCCCTTCGTCATTCACAGGACCATAAGCATCGAGGATCGCCTTCACTGTGGCCTGATCTTCATCGAGGAGCTTCGCATTCCAGATGATGGATGCCACATCCCACTCGACCGGACCGGCGAAGGTGTCCTCCCAGTCCGTCCATAGCAGGCCGCGAGTCGTGTTCATGAGGTTGCCCATGTGGGCATCGCCATGCAGCGGCTGATGTGGGTGGTTGCTCAGAACTTCGATGGAGGTCGTGAGATGATCCCGCAGCATCTGCTGCGTCGATTTCGGGAAAAGCTCCCGCTCATCAAGGATGGAGAGACTCTCGGTGAGGATCATCAGCTTTGGCAACGGCTCCGAAAACCGACTCATGATCTTGTGGCACTGACGCAGCGTGTGGCCGATCTCGCACGGATAAGGCTCTTCATCGATCCTGGTCACGAACTCCCAGAAATTCAGCGGATAGCCCAGATGCTCACGAGGGCCCGGCGGCAGATCGGGATGCAGAGGGATCGTCGGTGCTCCATGCTGCGTGAGATGCTGGGCGATGGCGTTTTCCCGAGCAAACCACTCCGTGCCCTGACGCGGCCCTTCTGTGTCCTGCACCACGCGTGCTACGAGCGTCTCTGTGAGCCGCAAAACGAGTGTGCTGGCGTTTTGCAGGATGTCACAGCGGTCCGGCGTGATGCCGTGGGCGATGGCGGTTTCCACGGCGGCGCGGATGGGGAGGTCAGTCGATGACATGATGCAATAATCAGCCTTTGCTCCTCAGCCGACAGGTTCGCAACTTTTCACCCTCGCGCCTTCCTCTTTGGACAGCCACTTCACTCGCCATCCCGAGATCTCTGTCGCGTATTCGCGATCATTATCATCGTGATAAGCCGGTTGCGGCTGCTGGGCGAGGGATTGATCGATGATCCGCCGCACATCGTCCGGCACGTTGCTTTCACACTGCCACATCACGGAGACTGTCTGCGGCGGTGTGTCCGCAAAACCACTGCGAGCCTCGGGGATCGAGTCTGCGTAGCGCACATACGGCTTGATGTCGAAAATGGGCGTGCCATCGACGAGATCGACGCCGGAGACGAACAGACGCGGTGCCATTTCGCCATCGAGTTCCACTCGATCTAGCTTCACGACACTCAGCGTCAGACGATTCGGACGGAAGGGCGAGCGTGTGGCAAACACGCCTCGCCGCTCATTTCCCCCAAGCCGGGGAGGACGAACCGTCAGTGCGGTCGGCTCTTCATTCACTAGATGGAATTGCGTGATGAGCCACAGATGGCTGAATTGCTCAATCCCGCGCACGGCTTCGGCGCGTCGATACGCTGGCTCAAACTCGATCACTCCCCACGCGCTGGGCACCAGCCCTGACTGGCGCGGCACGCCAAACTTGTCGGTGTAACAAGTGCGCAATGTGGCAATGATGTTCAGTGATGGCATGAGGCATGTAGGACGAAGCAGCCGATGCGGCAAGGTTGATTTGAGTGACGGATATTGACCTTGCGGAGGCTTCCGTTAGCATGACGCCACGCTTCTCATGAACTCACTTTCATCTCCGCGTTCCCACTCGACACGTTACTTCTATTCCCTGGCGGCGCTTCTGCTGCTGGTGATGACGGCCATCGGTTTCCGCCACTTTTACTTCGGCGGTGGAGCCTATCCAGGACGTCCGCTGACGCCGCCGATTCGCACCTTGCTCATCGCCCACGGCATGGCGATGACCGCGTGGATTCTGCTGTCAGTGGTGCAGCCTTTTTTGATCGCGGGCAGGAATCGAAAAGCACACATGATGCTGGGCCGCATCGGCGCGGTGCTGGCTCTGGCCATTTTTTTCCTCGGATGGAAAACAGGTGTGGCGGCGATCAGTGTCATGCCTCCGGAGATGCGTCTCTTTGGACTCGCGCCAAAGGAGTTCCTCACCGTGCCGTTGTCGAGCGTCGTGGCATTTCTCATCTTCGTGATCATCGGTGTATGGCAGCGGAAGAGGCCCGAGATTCACCGGCCCATGATGCTGGTGGCCACGCTGGCGATCTGCTCTGCCGCCATGGGCCGCATTGAGGTGCTCAACTCCTGGTATGCTGGAACTTCGCTGGAGGTCTGGTTCACCGCGTTTCTCTCGACCATCCTTGTCGGCATCCTGCTGCTGGCGATCAAAACAGCGTTGTCGAAAGCCTTGGATCGCTGGCTGGCAATTGCCGTGGGTATGCTGGCGGTGTTTTCTGTGGCGAGTGCGCTTCTGGCAAAGACGGCGGTCTGGGATCAATTTGCAGCATTCCTGCTGCGTTAGCGGCAGCATTATCCCCGCTTCATTTCCAATCCCGTCAGCGTCCCAGTGCTCGTACCGAACTTGCCGGTTTCGATGCCCATGCGCTGGAGCATGTTGACGTAGAGGTTGCACAAGGGCGGCGGATTATTGGGATCGAAGGGCAGATGCTGGCCGTGCTGGAAGCCGCCACCGGCAAGGAAGACGGGGAGATTCTTCGTGGAGTGGCTGCTGCCGTCGCCTAGATTGCTGCCGAGGAAGACGGTGGTGCGGTCGAGCAGGTTGGAGTCGGCTTCCTGCGATTGTTTGAGCTTCGTGAGCAGGTCGCGCACGGTCTTCATGGTTTCCTCCTCGACGATCTTGAGCTGCGCGAGCTTGCTGGGGTCTTTGCCGTGATGCGACAGATCGTGATGACCGAGTGACACGCCTTCAATCGGCGGGGCGAAGGTGGAACCGGCGAGCATGATGGTGATGAGCCGCGTGGAGTCGGTTTGCAGCGCGAGATGACTGAGGTCAAAGATCAGGCGAGTGCGGCCGATGAGATCAGCAGCGTTGGGGATGTCCTTGGGTGGCTCGACGTTCACCTTGGGCTTTGGTTTCTTCGCCCAGCTTTCGTCGTTGACCATGCGTTGTTCGAGTTCGCGCACACTGGTGAGGTATTCGTCGAGTTTGTCGCGATCCTCGCTGCCGAGACCGGAGCGCAGAGATTTCGCCTGATCGCTGACGTCATCAAGGATGCTGCGACCGTCTTCGAGACGGCGCAGTTGGTCCTGCACATCGTCAGCTCGGCCTTCGAGGAACAAGCGGGCGAAGACTTTGGAAGGCGAGTTGTCGGCAGGAATCAAGGCACCTGTTCGAGTCCAGGACAGGCCACCAGAGCCCTCACCTGACAAAGCGAGGCTCGGAAACCGTGTCTGCGTGCCGATGTGATCGGCGGCGAATTGATCGAGTGAGATCGCATTCCGAAAGCCCGGCCTGCCCGCGCCCGGCGCGCCAGTGAGGAAGCTCGCAGATGCCTGATGCGCGAAGCTCGAACCCATGCCCGCATGAGCCAGCCCGGAGATGACCGTGAACTCGTCACGGAAGTCCTTGAGGATGTCGAGGTAAGGCGAAAGCGCGTAGTCCTTGCCCGATTGTGTGGGGAAGAAGTTGTCGGGATGCAGCCCGAGCGGTGCGCAGATGCAGATCATGCGTCGTTTGGACTGTTCGACCGCGCCAGCGGCGAAGATGTCGAGCCATGGCAAGGCGAGCGAGATGCCGGTGGAGCGGATGAATTGGCGGCGGTGGATCTTCATGGGTGGGTTCAGGATTACCGATCTCTACTTGCTCTGAAACAGGGCGCTCTGCACGACCTCGTGGATCAACGATTTAAAGCCGTAGTTCTTGTCACGAAGGCGTGTGACAATGGCTTCGATCTGCGGCGCGTCTGTTTTTGCCGGGATGGCACCGGTGCCGTAGGCGAGGAGTTTTTCGGCGAGGTTGCGGGCGAGCTGGTCTTTGTCTTCGAGGATGAGTTTCTTGTATTCGTCGATGTTTTGAAAGCGTCGTTCGTCGGGCAGCGCATCGGCGGGGTCCACGGCGGGGCCGGGACGCACCCGGCGGCCTTGAGCATCTTTTTCGCCGCCGTTGGTGAGGGCGCGGTAGTGTTCGCGCCAGCCGCCGATGACATCAAAGTTTTCGAGCGCGAAGCCGGGCGGATCGATCTTCTTGTGGCAGCTCGCACAGCTTTCGACATCGCGATGCTTCGCGAGCTGTTCGCGGATCGTCGTGGCGCCACGGATATCGGGTTCGATGGCCTCGACATCGGGCGGCGGTTTCGCGGGCGGTGTGCCGAGGATGCGGTCGAGCACCCAGGCACCGCGAATGATGGGCGAGGTGGTGGTGCCGTTGGCCGTGACTTTTAGCACGCTTCCCATCGTGAGCACGCCGCCGCGATGACTGTCGGGCGGCAGCGCGACCTTGCGCATTTCCATGCCTTCCACGCCGGGAATGCCGTAGTGCTTCGCGAGGCGGGCATTGAGGAAGGTGAAGTCGGAGCTGACGAAGCTCGTGAGCGGCAGGTCGTTTTTCAGCACTTCGTCGAAGAACAAAGAGGTCTCCTTCAGCATCGCTGTCTTGAGGATGTCGTCATACTCGGGGTAGAGCGTGCGGTCGGGCAAGGTGGCGTCGATGGCGCGCAGGCTGAGCCATTGGCCGGTGAAGTTGGTGTTGAATGACTTGGCCTTGGGATCGCTCAACAGGCGCTCGACTTGCTCCCGCAGCACTTTGGGCTCATGCAGTTTGTTGGCGGCAGCGAGCTTCAAGAGAATCTCGTCCGGCATCGAACTCCACAGGAAATACGAGAGGCGGCTGGCGAGCGCGAAGTCATCGAGCTTGGGGCCTTTCTCGCGCAGGAATAGGAAGTCGGGCGAAACAAGGATGCCTTTAAGGCCGACGCGCATGGCTTGTTCGAAAGTGTATTTTTGATCCAGCTTCGACTTCACACGGGCGAGGAAGGGCTGGATGTCGGCGTCGGTGACATTGCGACGAAAGGCGCGCCGTGCGAAGTCGCGCAGGATGCGCTCGGCATCTACCAGAGGCTGTTCTGACACGACTTCATAGCGCTCAGGCGAGACACGCGTCTGTTTCAAATCGCCGAAGATTGCCTTGTGGCTCGGTGGTGGCCAAGACTCAAGAATGGGGCCTTCGACATCGACCCACTGGATCACGAGACCGGGGCCGGTGTATTTGTCGGCACCGATTTTCTCGACGGCTGGCGGCAGCGCGGGCAGACCGGTGGCGAGGATGCGAATGCGGTTCTCCGGCTCGAGTTGTTCGGTGAACTCGATCACGGTCGGTTTGTCCGCAGGCACGGCGAAGTAGTCGATGAGATGCTCCTCGGTCACTTCTTTGAGCGTGCCAGCGGTGACGCGGAAGGTGATGGGTTTGCCTTCGCTTTGAAAGCCGTAGCCGGAAATGCGAAAGCGATACCTGCCGCGCACATGGCTGCGGAAGTTCCACATGGTGACGCGGATGTTTGCCGACTCCCACGCGGCGAAGATGGCGACGCCGTCGTCGATGTGTCGGTAAACACTGCCCTTGGCTTTCACCGTGCGCTCCTCCTTGATGTCGAAGCGCTTCTTCAAGATCCAGGGCTGCGGCTCGTTCGCGATGGCTTCATCCAGCACTCGATCCGCCGCATCGAGGTAGCTGCGCATGAGATACGACGAGGTGTGCAGCAGCTCGGCGTTGTTATCGAAGCCATTCGTCGAGGTGTCCGGCGGCAGCAGGTCGGTCAAATCGACCTCCACGCCGAGCAGATCGCGCACGGTGTTCGCATACTCCGCGCGGTTCAGCCGCCGCATCACCACACGCCCCTCCGCTTCCCGCCGGGCATTCTCCGCCAGTGCCGCGCGCGTGCTGATCCACTCCATCACGCTTTGCACATCCTTTTCACGTGGGCGCGGTTTCTCCTTCGGCGGCATCTCACCATTCTTGAGCTGCTCCAGCACGGCCAACCAATGCTCGCGGTTCTTCCTGTCGTTAAAGTCATCCGACAGACTCGCAATGGCGAAGTGGCCCTTGGGCTTCGCGCCCGAGTGGCACTTCTCGCAGTGCTGAGTGAATAACGCCTGCACTTGAGTCTGAGTCCCTTTTGCAGGGCTGGCAAACGCCATTCCCGCAATCAAAAGGATGGCCAGAGGCGTTCCGTGACACCGGTTCTTCAAGAAGCGAGGATGGATGAGGCCTGGGGACATTTGCTTGGTGCTCAGTTATACGCACGGCACATCCGGCTTTGTCGGCAGTCTCCGAGGATCTGTGATCCCGGTCCATTGCAGAACTTCCGGCGCAGGGGCTAGCGCAGGGCTTTGATGGCTTCAAACCATGTGCCGGCCATCTTGTCCATGCCGGTCTGGGTGGGATGAACTCCATCAGACAGGAGGTCATCCGTCGTGATGGTGCCATGCATGTCCACGAGGGTGATGGCCTTCCCGGCTGTCTTTTGAGCGGCAACGATGGCGGGCAGAGTGGCGTTGTAGGCGTCCACTTTCTCCCACCCGGCGCGCGGCGCTTTTTGTGGAAGGATGGTAGCGACCAGGAGATGCGCAGAACTTGCGTCGCCGATATGGCGGATGAGGGAATCGCGTGCCGCCGCATCGAATCCATTGGCACCGGACATCAGCAGGATCACATCAGGTTGATGCCTCTTCAGCACTTCGCTGATGGAGGGCACCCGGACGTTTTGCACACCCAGCGCTGCCAGCACATCCGCAGGAGTGGGCACAACGCCTCCGTTCATGATGAGAGCATTGCTGAAACCGGCGAGCCCGTGGTGATCCGGATCAAACTGCGGATCGACCACGCCATCGCGGCCAAAGGCGGCGTAGCTCAGTTCGCCGACGAAATCATGTGCGATGCCTGCGGCACGAAGTTTGGACTGCAATGTCTTCCGCCACCCCCCGGCGGCGGGATTCGCCAGACCGGTGGCTTTGCCATCCTTCTTAGCCAGATAGGATCCCCGCGTGATGCTGTCACCGAGCGGCAGGATGCGTAGTGGCTTCTTGGCGGCGAGATCAGCCGCCAGCGCGGCAGATATCACGGAAAGGAGAACCGCAAATCGGGTGAGGAGGTGCATGGTGTGGTTGGTTCGTGGATCGCCGGATGGGTGCCTTTGCATCTTCTTTTCTTGTCACCCCGCCATCCGCCATGTGAGCTCAATGCCCATGCCCAGCGGCAGCGGCGTCACGGGACCGGCAGGAGTTTCGAGGATGTGTGTTTGTGAAGAAGATTTCTCCATCTGGAAACGTTTCGCGGAAGCCGGGAAGCCGTAGAAGGCGGGTCCGTTGAGGCTGAGAAAGCGCTCGAAGATGACCTGGCCTTCGGTGGTGCTGAGATCGACGCCTGCGTCTTCAAAAGCCATCGCATAGAGCTGCGGCGCGCAACCACCGGTGAAGCAACCTGCCGCACAGCCGCAGGCGGTCGCCTTCGTCGTGTGGGGAGCGCTGTCGGTGCCGGCGAAGAACTTGTTTTGGCCTGCGGTTATCACGGCATCTCGCAGCGCGGTGCGATCATCCTGAAACTTCACGATGGGCAGGCAGTAGAGGTGATACTTCAGCCCCTGGATCAGATGCCCCAGCGTGTAGAGCAGGTGCTGCGGCGTGATCGTGGCCCCCACATGCTCCGGCGCACTCGCCACAAACTCCGCCGCTGTGCGCGTGGTGATGTGCTCGCATACGATGCGCAGTTTCGGATGTGCTGCGATGAGGCGCGGCATGCGCTCGGTGTAGAATCGTGTCTCCGCATTCTGCTGCGCGTCGATGTAGTCCGGCCCGCTTAGTGCATGCTGCTCCCCATGAATGCAGAGGACGATGCCGCATTCCTCCATCGCCCGCAGAACATCGCCGCCGATGAGGTCATCCATCGGCATGCCGTGCTCCGAGTTCGTCGTGCCATGTGGAGGGTAGTATTTGCAGGCCCGCAGCAGACCGGAAGCCGCGCCTTCGCGGATCATCGCCGCCGTCGTCTGCCGCGTGAGATAAAGCGGCACGATGAGCTGCTCAAAGACATCCGCCCCCGCCGCCCGAAGCTCCGCCGAATAACTCTCGATGCTCCAGCCATCACTTTGAGCTGCGCCCGAGACTCGCGACACCGGTGGCTGTGTGTTTGGCATCGCCAAAGCGCCCGCGCAGCCCATGTCGAGATGTGCCTGGACATACGAAGCCATCGCCGGGCCTTGGCGGAAGTGCGTGTGGAGGTCGAACCACTTGGGAAGCGTGAGGGTCATGCACGTTCGTTAGCTCGCTATATCTTCGGATCAACTCCTGACGATTGGCCTTGAAGAGCTGCGGCTGGCCTGCCCGTCCGTCAGAACGCCTATTTCATTGCATGACAGGCCAATGAGCCTGTGATGGATCGACGGAAGTCACTGTGACAACCATGTTTTGCAGAGTGAAGTTTCCGAACATGGTAGCCAGCGCCACATCCGCTGCATCCCGCCCGTAGGCGATGACGATACGATTACCGCGAGTCACTTCATCGGTGGCATCGAAGGTGAACCAGCGTCCGCCAATGTAAGCCTCAAACCAGGCATGCAGATCCATCGGGTAAAGGTTGTGAAGGAAGCCGACCACCATGCGGGCTGGGACGTTGATGGCGCGACACAGCGCGATGCAGAGATGCGCAAAGTCACGGCAGACACCGCGACGGAGATTCACCGTCTCCAGGGCCGTGGTGGAGGTGTTGCTGGAGCCTGCCTCATAGGAAATGCTGTGTCGCACCCACTGGCGAATCGTTTCCACCTGCTGGAAGTTTGGCCAGGCATCTCCGATGATCGAGAGCGCCAGTGCTGACAACTCATCAGACTGACAGTAGCGGCTGGGCAGGAGGTAATGCAGCAGCTCGGGTGGAAGATTCTGTACAAGCATCAACGGTGCCTGCGGGTCTGCGTCCACATAATCAGGCACGAGTGCGCGATACCGCACCGAGAGGTGGAAATCACCGAAAGGCATGACTGTGCGCTGACAGAGATTGCCATACACATCCGTGAACTCGACCACGGGCACCTGGGGCTGGATATGAAACTCCTCCCGCATAATCCACTGCGCCCAGCCACTGCGCGGGCGTAGCATGAAGACCACCGGCACGTCCTCCATGGCCTGATAATCCAGCTGGCAACATGCATCGAGAATCATGAGCTTGGTTTGAGTAGGAATGGCAGATGATGAGGCATGCCCCCCCTGTCGTGGGGGCTGGACAATGGGCAAATAGAATCAGCACATATCCAGCCAATCGCCTCGTGATCGGCGACGAAGACCGTCCAACCGAGCATCAACACTACCAATTCCCCAAACGAAGTCAGGTTTACCGAGTTTGTTTAATGATTAAACAGGAACGCCGGTGAATTGATCAAGGCCCATGCCAGATCCTGGGCAGCGGTCAGGCGTTTGTTGGTGAGCTGTTTGGTGCTGAGGTCGGCGTCGCGGCGGAGCTGGACGAGTTTGGGGTCCAGGGAGATCGGCTTCTGGGCTTCGGTGTGCTTGGTTTCGAGTACGACGAGTTGTGGGTCCACCGGCAGAGGCTTTTTGGCGATGGCATAGAGTTCTTTCTGCGCCTGATAGTCTTTGAATTGAGCCAGGAAGTGGGCGGTGAGGGCTGCCTGCTGTTCTTTGCTGCGCTTGGCCATCGGGGTCTTGATGGCGTCAGCGACGATTTTGGCGGTGCCGAAACGGACGACGGGATTCGTTGTCACCCAGAGGCGGAAGTGTCCGAGGTTGTATTTGCCGTTTTGGAACTGCGAACTGAGCGTGATAGTCAGCTGTGCACCGCCTTCGTAGGCGATGGGTTTGGCGAACTCAAAGGTGGCCTCGTGGCGGAAACCCGCCTCGGGAGACACGGCCCAGCCTTTGTCGCGATTACGCGGTTTCAGGCTCTCGGCGATGTCGAATCCGTTTTGCATGAAGTCGGCTTTCGGATTCTTCAGCGTCATGGCTTCGCCACCACGTTTGCTGCGCTTTGCATCGCCGGGGTCGGCGCGGACGTTGAATTCGCTGAGGACAAAGTTGCCATCGGGGGCAAGGCCGGGGCCGTTGCTAGGCAGGCGGTCATCGGGCAGCATTTCCAGCTTGATGGCGGTGATGTTGGTGAGCGGTGTTTTGGCGACGAGGATGTAGGTGCCTGCCGTTTCGCGGCCCGCAGGCATGGCGGTGGCAAAGAGGCTGCCATCGGCTTCGACGGTGAGTTTCTCCACGCCATTGGCACGCTGCACTTTGACATCGAGCGGCTGCCATTCGGTGGTGAGATCGACATAACTTTCCCAGCGTGGCTGCTGAGCGGGGGCGGTGTCAGCGACCTTCTTCACGTCGGCTTCTGCTTTGGTGATCGCCGCAGCACGGGCCACTTCCTGCTTCTTCACTTCGGGGGCCATCTTCACCTTGTAGACTTCGAGTTCCTTTTTCGCAGCTTCGATGGCAGCTACACGTTCAGCCTCAGCTTTGTCGATCAGGGGTTTTTGCTCGGCTTCTTTGGCCTGCCACTCGGCGGCGAGCATTTTGTTTTCGGCTTCAAGTCCAGCCATGCTGGCGAGCGCGGCATTGATCTCCTGACCGGTGGGTTTGCGGTTGAGGATGCGGATGAAAATCTCCTCCACGAGCTTGGCGTCGTCTTTGACCTCTTTGGTAAGTTTGGCGATGGCATTGTTCGGGTCGCTGATGGCATCGCCAACGGTCGGGCCGCTCATGAGGGCCATGACTGGACCGAGGTTGAGGTCATTGCTACGTTCGCATTCGCACACGGATTCGCGGGCGGGTTTGCCGAAGTTGGTGAGGAAGCCATCGGGGAGCTGCGTCTGGCCGTCGATGAGCTGCGCGGCGCGGGTGCCTTTGGGCACGCCGGGAATGTTTGGCATACTGCCGGTGACGGCGAAGACGGAGTCAAAGAGCGTCTCGGCAGGCAGGCGGCGGGCTTTGGCGTGGCTGTAGTTGATCTTGTCGTCTTCGTTCCATTTGTTCGTGGCGAGAGTGAGCTGATAGGTGCGGCTCTGCGTGATGATCTTCATTAGGTGGCGCACGTTGAAGCCGCTCGTAATGAACTCATTCGTGAGGTATTGCAGCAGCTCTGGATTGCTCGCGGGATTACCAGCGCGGATGTCATCCAGCGGTTCGATGACGCCGGTGCCGTTGAGGTAGCCCCAGATGCGGTTGGCGTAGCTCATGGCGAAGTAGTCGTTGTCCGGGCTGGTCATCCAGGTGGCAAACTGCTCGCGTCGGGAGGTGGCGGTCTTGCTCACCAACTCGGCATCAAAGGGCACCTGAGGCGCGACAGGCGCATTCGTGCGGAGGTGATTCATCTCGCCCACGGCTTTGTCGGCGACGACTTCGTAGAGTGGCTTCGCACCTTCGACAGCAGTTCCGCCGATGGTTTTACCAGCGCTGGCTGGGTCGGTCTTCAGCTCCACCTGGGCAAAGAAAGCTGCGGTTTGGTAATACTGATCCCAGGTCCATTTCTCGAAAGGATGGTCGTGGCACTTGTTGCAGTTGAAGCGGGTGGCTAAAAAGAGATGCGTGGTGTTTTCCACCAGTTCTTCCGGGGTGCGGACGGTCTTGAAGTAAGCCGCAGCGGGGTTGTCTTTGTTCGAGCCGGTGGCCGTGATGATGCGGTAGGCCATGCGGTCATACGGCGTGTTGTCAGCGACCTGCTGCTTGATCCAGGCGCGGAGATTAGTCACGCCTTCGTTGCCGAGGAATTTGGAGTTCACCTGGAGCATGTCGGCCCATTTGTTCGACCAATGATCGACGAAGTCGGGGTTGCCGATGAGCTTGTCGATGACCTCGTTGCGCTTCGTTCGCGTGTCGCGGGTATCGGCGACGAAAGCGCGGACTTCTTCGGCTTTCGGAGGCAGGCCGGTGAGGTCGAGATGCAAGCGGCGGAGGAAGTCTTCATCGCTGCAAACACCGCTCGGCTCGATCTTCATGCGCTCCCACTTCCGGGTGACGAGTTCGTCGATCTTGTTCCACTTCTCAGGCTCTTTCCAGGCGAAGCCGGTGCGGTCGCCCATGACGGTGATGGTGGTGGCGGCATAAGAGCCTTCGAAGCGGGCGAGGATCGCTGCTTCACCACGACGCAGGCTAGTCATGAGTCCGGTTTTGTCGGCTTCGATCACGTCGCCATTGCCGCTATCGACAAAGGATTCCGCCGTGACATCACGGACATAGCCGTCGGCATAGCGGGCGATGACGCGCATCTGCTGGCGATTGCCGATACGCTCCAGCACGGGGTTTTTTGGGAAGATCTCGATGCTGGTGACGCGCGGTGTTTTCATGTCGAGCTTCGCGCCCTGGCTGATCCAGGCTTTCAGCGTCTCGTAGTAAAGCTCGCCCGGCACGGTGAGCTGGCCGCCTTCATGCGGCACGCTGCCGCTGGCCTTCAAAAGCATGAGCGAATGCTCCGGCGAGGCCACGTTGGCACGGCGACTGGCGAGTTCGTCGGTGAAGGCGAGCACGTCATAAATAGGATCGTAGCCGCGCAGGCTGAGTTTGAAGCCTGCTTTGCCATCCTTGGCTCCATGGCAGGTGCCCATGTTGCAGCCGAGCTTGCTGGAGATGGGCATCACATCGCGGACGTAGTCGGGCTTCAGCGCGACGTTCATGCCGGTGACGCTGACGGGCACCGTGGCCGCTTTGCCCATGAAGGCGATCTTCACCTCGCCTTTGCCATCTTTGCCAGGGCGCACCAAACCGCGATCATTGATGATGGCGGCGGCTTCGTTGGTGCTGGTGAGCTTCGCCATGCGGGTGATGTCGGCTTTGGTGCCGTTGCTCATCGTGGCGGTGACGAGGAGCTGCGCATACTCGGTCGGCTTGGCGATGCTGACGCTCTTGGGCTCGACCTCGATGCTGGCGACGGTGAGACCGGGGACGAGTGTTTCGACTTTGTCGTCCTTCTTTGCCGTGGCGCGGACGCTGTCGTCGGCGATCACATCACTGGCAGCCAGGGCTTTATCGGCCACGAGAGGCACGCTGACGAACTCTTTGGCAATCTTACCCGTGGCTGCGTCGATGAGACGAATACGGCCATCCTGACCTGCGGCGGCGACGTTTTTACTATCGGGCGAAAAGCTGACGCTGAAGATGCCGCATGGCACTGGCGTGCTGCTGAGCTGCTTCACATCCTTCGTCACCCAGGCGTCGAGTTCCGGGCCTTTGCCGTTCACGGTTTCGATGATCTTCTTCACCGGCTCTGGCAACGTGCTGTCATACTCACTCGCGTAGATGTTCACAGCGCCCGCGCCTTCATGCGAAGCACCCGCAGCGATGCGTTTGCCATCCGGCGCGAAATCGACGCCGAAGATGCGGCCCTGCATCACGGGGAATTTGCGGATGAGGTTGGCGTTGTCGCCGATGACCCGCTTCGTGATGCGCTCCATGCGATAGATCGCAGGCACGCCATCGGTGCCGCCGATGAGGATTTCATTGCGCAAAGGATGCCGTGCGAGCGTCTGCACGCCGCCCTTCAGCGCACCGGGGGTGATGGAGCTGATGTTGTCCACAAAGCGCTGCGTGGCGACCTCCGTGAGCTTCACACTCATGTCGCGACCGCAGGAGGCGATGAGCTTGCCTTCGAGTCCCCAAACCGTGTCCAGCACCCAATCCGAGTGCCCGCCCATGAAGACGACTTCTTTGCCCGAAGCTGCTTCGTAGGCCCTCATGCCGTTGTCGCCACAACCGACCGCGATGAACTTGCCATCGGGCGACCAACTCGCGCCATACAGCGTGTCAAAAGTGAGTGATTTGGAGAGTTCGAGCTTCTTCGCCGCCACGTCCCAGATCTGGATTTCCCCCATGCGAGCCGGGCTGCCACCGGTGACGAGGATCTTCTTCCCATCGGGCGACCAAGCGAGTTTTTGCACACGCTCAGAGAGACCGACCAAGCGCGTGACGATGCTGCTGCCGTCTGCCTTGTGGATCAAAACCTCGTGATAGCCGGCGACGGCGATCAGTGAGCCATCGGGCGAATACTCCAGCGAGGTCACAGCAGGCGCGGTGACATACACGGGCGGATGCTCCATGTCATAATGTGCCATCGCCGACGCAGGCGTGTCGTCCTTCGCACCTTCGCTGACCCATTTTTTGATCAGCGCGATCTGGGATTCGTGGAGCGGATCACCCTTCGGCGGCATCTCGACCTTGCCCTCAGCATTCGGCACGGAGACTTTGAGCAAATTCGACTCCTCAGGCTTGCCCGGCACGATGGCGTTTCCCTCTTCACCACCCGCGAGCAACTTGGCGAAGTCCGTCATGATGTAGTCGCCCTTGGCCTTCGCCGGCTGATGGCAGCCCGTGCAGTTCGCCTGGAGGATCGGTCTGATATGTTTGTAAAACGACACCGGCTTCGAGGGATCGATGGTCTCCTCCTTCTTCGGCGCAGCGGCCTGAAGCGACGCAGCGAGAAACACGAAGCCCGAGAGGATGATGGGGGTCTTTTTCATGGCAGGAAAATGGGGGAGGACAAAATCAGCACGCCAAAACGCCAGAGAAGAGGAGGCTCTTGCTCCCGAGGGGAAAGCGGCTGGATTGTCTATGGCGACGGGTGGAAAGGGACAGGGCACTTGGATGCGCCGGCTAAGGCTGCAAGGGATGCTCTCATTCCTCGGCGCATTTACACCGCACTCGTTCGGGCAAGCCTACGGAGCCAAACGCTCCAACGAGGCGGATGACAGCCACCGAACAATCCTCTGTGCGCTGCCCGAAAACAGACTCGCAGCATACCCCTCACCTCGCCTCCATCACCATCTGGCCCGTCTGCTCCCCGGCGGCATACATTCCAGTCACCAGCCCCTGCTTTTGCAGCAAAGCGCCGCCGAAGGTGAGGTTGATCCCCTTCCCTGCATCCACACAGGTGCCGGTGATCAGGCCCGTGGCGGCGGTGAAGGTCATCGTGATTTTATCGGGGCCGTAGTAGAGGAGCTTATTCGCTGACGTCCAGGTCAAGGCGCGGTCAAGATTGGTCAAGGTCAAGGCGGGCAGAGAGGACATGTCGGGGCCGCTGAGGCGGAGCCAAGTGTTGTAGAAACGGTCCGCCAAAGTGCTCAAGGCGCGCTGACCAGTCAGCGGCGGGGTGTAGCGACTGCCGACGACTCCGCGAGTGGTGTCGAAGCCTGCCGCGTAGCTTTTCGTGGCAGGCACGGCGTTCGGTTTCATCCAGCGCAGGGTGCCGTCCAGATCGCTCACGCCGGGCACATCGCGGAAGGTCAGCTTCCCGGCCACATAGCCGCCGGTGGTGCCGTAAAGGCTGCGATGCAGGGTCCACTCGGCTTTGCGGGACACGCGACCGCCGAAGGTCGCGGTCATGCCATCGGCGAGGGTGAGCGTGCCGGTGCAGTCGCCGGTGGGGGAGACATTCAGGCTGGCGTAGCCATCGCCGCCGGGTTGGGTGGCGGTATCCACCGCGTCGGGGGCTCGCATGGCGAGGGTGTATTGACCTGCTTGCGGGGCGGGAGCGGTCTTCGGGTAGATGGGGTAAAAGGCCGCATCCACGGCGTGGGCGGTGCCATCGGCGGAAAAGCTGCCGGTGAGTTGATAGCCATCCGTCGTGCCATCGGCGCGGGCGAGCTGGATCGTGCCGACGATGTTCGGCAGGCCCGTGCGGGCGATCACCACCGTGGCCGCGCCATCCACACCGAGCGTGCCTTTGAAGGCATAGCGCTTGCCTAAAATGACCACCGTGCCGCTCAGGGCACCCGTCTTGCTGATGACCACGCTTTCCAGCCCGCCCGTGATGTCGCCGCCATGCGTCAGCAGACCTCCGTAGCTGCCTGCGGCCAGGGCGGTGAAGGTCACCGCGCTCGTCGTCGGGGCGCTGGCCCCCGCATCGGGCAGGGCCACGCGACGCAGCGTGCCTGCGTCTTCACTGCCGGGATAACCAAAGCTCGTGCCCGGCTCGATGAAGAGATAGCCCGCTTTGTTGCTCACCAGAAAGTTCCCGCCTGCCAGCCCCTGCTTTTGCAGCACCGCCCCGGCGAAGGGCACGGTCAGTTTCGTCGCCGGGTCTGTGAAGCTGCCGGTCAGGATGCCCGTGGCAGCGGTCAGCGCGCCGGTCAGGGTTTCCGGGCCGTAGTAGGCCAGCTTGTTCGTGCCCAGCCAGCTCAGCGTTTTGGCAAAGCCACCTTCTGGCAGCACCGTGCCCGCCAGCGTCAGCCGCGTGTTGTAGGTCTGATCCGCCAGCTCGGCGAGCGCACGCTGACCCGTCAGCGGCGGCGTATAGACCGTACCCACCAGCGTCGGAGCCATGGCAAAGCCGCCCGAATAGCTCTTGTCCTTCGCGTTCGGGTTCTTCACCCAGCGCAGACCGCCGTCCACATCGCTCACGTCCGGCACATCGCGAAAGGTCAGCACTCCGGCGAGCTGGCCCTTGCTGCTGTAGAGCGGTTGAAAGAGATGCCACTGCCGGTCCTGCGTCAGGAACCCACCAGCGGTGAAGGCCACGCCATCGCCTGTCTTCCCGGCTGCGGTGATCGTGCCCAGCGCGGTCAGCTTCGCCGATCCATAGCCATCGCCCTCCGGCAGCAGCGCATTCCCCGTCACCGTGGAGGGCACCAGGAAGGTGTAGCTCTTCACCAGCGTCCCCGGCACGGGCTGCGTCTTGGTGAAAGGCGAGTGCGCCACCAGTCCGCCACCCACCGTGCCATCGCCCGACACCGTCCCTTGCAGGGTCAAACCAACGCCTGGAGTGCTGCCGAGTTGCAGCGTCACCACGAGAGCTGTCTTGCCCGTGCGCTTGATCTCCCCGCTGAAGCTGCCATCCGCCTGCAGCGCACCTGCCAGCGAGTAAGTGATGCCGTTGAAGACCACCTTCGCCGTGAAGCTGCGCGTGCTCTTCAGCGTGAAGCCCGTCACCGCTCCCACCACATTCCCGCCGCTATCCTTCAGCAGCCCGTGATACAGCCCCGCCATGCTCGGCTGGAAAACTTGCGCCATGAAACTTGGCACCTCCACCGCATCGCCGGGCGGCGTCACGTTCGCATTCAGCACCGTCAAAGTCAGATCCCCCGAGATGCCATCCCACCGCGCCCGCACCGTCGCTGGAGCATTAATAAAAACCTCACCCGCCGCCGCCAACCCACTGAGCGTGATCCCCGCCAGCGGCCCCGCCTGCACGGCCCACTTCGTATCACTGCTACCGAGCCGCACGAGCGAGTCATCATCCATCGTCGCCACCGCGCTGAGCTGGGTCGCCCCACTCTCCACCACCGCCGCAGGCGCGGCACTCACCGCCAGCGACCTCGCCTCATAAAGCTGGCCGATGAAGCCCGACTTCAGGGTCACTCCCGTACTCGGCCCCGTCGAGACACCGACGATGTCGCCGACCGTGGCTTCGTCGCTGTAGTTCGCGCTTGAGACACGGCCTCCAGCGGAGTCGGCAGTGTTCGTGGTGATAACGTAGTTTGTACTGTTGCTCTGCTTGGCCAGGGCGGCAGTGGCAAAGAACAAGCTGCCGAGGCCCAGCCAGCCTATGAATTGCACCACAGAGACACAGAGAGCACAGAGGTCTGAAAGAGCAGGATACTTGGCTTTCCTCGGTGTGCTCTGTGCCTCTGTGGTTACATCTGCATCGTCAGGGCTGAGAACCGCGACGCGCAGCATTGACCCGAGCCGGGCCACGACGTAGCATCCGCCATGAGTGTGACCCTCGACATCCCTGACGACGTGATGGCGGCGCTGCCCGTGCCGGCGGCGGAGCGGAACCATTACGTGATGCTTGAGATCGCCTGCTCCTTCTATGCCCGTGGACTGCTCAGCCTGGGCCGGGCGGCGGAACTCGCTGGCATGGCAAAACTCGACTTTGGCCGGGAGATCGGCGAGCGCGGCATCCCCCGGCATTACGGCAAAACCGAACTGGCAGCCGATCTCGCCTATGCTGGTGGTGAGTGACACCTCGGCGTTGTCGAACCTCGCCATCATTGGCAGACTGGAACTGCTGCGCGAGCAGTTCGGCACCGTGTACATGCCACCCGCCGTGGAGCATGAGCTGGCGGCCCTGCGCGACCACGCCGCCCGCAGGCTGCTCACGCGTGCTGCCGCTGATGGCTGGCTGCTGACCCTGCCGCTGCCTTCCGCCGCCCTGTTCCCTGATGAACTGCACGGCCTTGATGCCGGAGAAACCGAGGCGCTCAGGCTGGCGCTTTCGATTTCCGCTGATCGGGTGCTCATGGATGAGCAGGAGGGCCGCCAACGAGCCAGTAGTCTCGGCATCCGCACCATTGGCGTGCTCGGCGTGCTGCTCGCAGCCAGAAAGGCTGGAGCCATCCCATCACTCAAAGACGAAATCCTCAAGCTGCGACGCGATGCCCGGTTCTTCATTAGCAAGCCGCTCGAAGCCCAGTTGCTAGGGGCGGCAGGCGAGTGAGTTGTTGGTGCCGATGTCATAAGTTTGTCCCCATGAAGGCACTGCCGCCGAGCCGCACGAGGCTGTCATCATCCATTGTCGCCACCGCGCTGAGCTGCGTCGTGCCACTCTCCACCACCGCCGCAGGCGCGGCACTCACCGCGAGCGACCTCGCCTCATAAAGCTGGCCGATGAAGCCCGACTTCATGCTCACGCTCGCAGCCGCCCCCGTCGAAGTGCCGACGATGTCGCCGACCGTGGCTTCGTCGCTATAGTTCGTACTCGTGGCCTTGCCGCCGGAGGAATCAGTGATGCCGAGACCAATCGTGTAGTTCGAGCTGGAGCCTTCTTCCGCATGAATCACGGCAAGGCTGAGCGCAGTTGCGATGATGACCTTGTGCCTTGTGTTCATGTTGCTGGAGGAGTTCCGAAATGGCCGCTTAAAGTAAGTCAAAAGCCGTCAAGATTCCGATGGGTGAGCTTTTGAAGTTATCAGTGAATACCAAGACTGGCTTGCCATTGAACACCTTCAGAATTGATTCGATGGCTTCATTGCCCATATGGCAACACGCAGGTTCAAAGGGAGTTCCGTTCTTTACCTTTTCGAGCTTTTCAGCAAGCCTTTCGTTTCGCCCATCCTTGCGGTGCCCTTGTAAAAACTGCGCGATTTCGAGGTCTGAAATAATGCACCACTCATTGTCTTTGTTCTGAAGTGGTAGGAAAGAAAAGGAGTTCGCGAGCATCTTCTGACGGACAAAGCTCACTGGCTCCCAGAGGTGGGCAAGCGTGATGTCTCGAACCATATAATCGCTAATGCACTTCGGTTTGTCTTTGGCATTCAGTTCTTCATTCATATTCAGGGCGTCCTCTAAAATTAAAGCGAGTTCAATGGCATGGGTGGTTATATGTCTAGCAGACGCTCCCATATGCATCGCATCATTGCGCGCTGTCGTGAGCATCCAATACAGTTGGCTAAAAGGTGTGTGAAAGTCCCGCCAGAGGTTCGGAATTTCCCCGGATAGGGCGGAGTGAGCGGCAAGCGGTTTTAATTTTTTGTGATATGGACCTAATGACGCAACTTCTCCCAGCAAGAAGCTGCCGAGGCGTTCAATCACATGGATGATGCCATCGAACGCCTCTGCATCCTTCAAGGCATATTCTCTTGCCTCCCGGAGCTGTTCACGGAATTGTTTAGATGCGCTTGAATCAAGCTCTATAGGCAACTGTGTTTGAGTCATACTTCAGATCAATTGGAGTAAATTGTCCCGGTGGAGCTTAAAGGTAGGAAACGACCATTTCCAATGTGCTGGAGCTCGACCGCAGTCGAAGTGCTGCCACGAATAAACCCTCCAGTTCCAAGGGTGGTCTCTACAGAAGAAGTCTGGATAGGGTGGCCGTTCTCCACCATCACCAATTTTCGGAAGTCAGCCGATACGGCTGGGCGAGATGCTGGACATGTATGCCTGACCCAGGTCTTTCCAGAATCATACGAGTAGTGGGTACCGCCAAGTAATTTGGTGCCATCGGAAGAGCACGCCAAATCACCCACATTGAAGTCTGCAATTTTGTAGAACGAGCCTCCATTTACGCTGTAAGTAGCAGTGCCTCCAGAGACATAAGCTTTTCCACTTGGGGTCATTGCCATGCGCGAGCTAGCCGAAGCACCGCTTGGAGCAAAAAAAGTTGCACCACCATCTGAAGACCATGTCGCATCTGGTGTTCCTACCATCATGATGATCTGGCCATTTGATGAACAAGCGATGTGATTTGCGTTTAAATTAGAATTACCAACCCGAATTAAAGTCCAAGACACCCCCGAATTGATGGAGCGATACAGTGCAGCTCCATCAGCAGCGGCATAAAGAATGGTTCCATTAGTTGTTGAAGCAATACATTTCCACGCTCTGACGCTGTCCCTTGCGATCCAGGTTACGCCCTGGTTGTTGGAGATATATATCTGCCCATCTTTAGCTGCTGCTGCCATGACTCCGCCATCTGCTGACATGGTTACCCCAGACCAGTATCGATCGCTCTCACGAGCAGTCCAAGTGAGGCCACCATCGATGGATACATAAAGCTTCCCGTATATTACCCCGGCGAGCAGTTTCAAACCATCACTGGAAGATGCTACGCATGACCAGCTTCTCGCCTCATCTCTGGGAGCCCAAGAGGTTCCAACAGGGCTGACGATACTCGAGTCGATTTGTTGGCCTGCGTTTTGACTGATTTTCCAACCACCAGCGCCGACGCCCGACACTCTCACGATGTCGCCGATAGCTGGAGAGGTCGGCAGAGTGATCGTCACCTCAGCCGCATTGGCAGCGACATAGCCCGTGTTTGGTTCGGCTTGCTGTGAAGTCCCTGACACGACGACCCATGGAAGCGCTCCTTTGCCCATGAAGGTCGAAGCGGTGATCGTTCCCGCAGTGATATCACCATTCGCATCTCGTTTCATGATCGTGCCCGGCGTGTTGGCACTGGTCGCGGCATTCGCAGCGAGTTCGGCGGCGTGGACGTTGGCGGAGGAGGATGTGCCGACTGTGGACACGACCGTTGCACCCTGAGTCCCGGTGACATCGCCAGCGAGCATCCCGGTGAAGTTCGTGGCTGTGGCAGCATTGCCAGCGAGGCTGCCCGTGATGGTGCCTGCGGCGAAGTTCCCGCTGGCATCGCGCCTGACGAGGGTGCTGGCCGTGTTCGCTGAGGTGGCGTTGTTGGAGAGCGTCGCACCTGAGGCGATGTTGGCAGCTGTGAGGCCGCCCAAGCTTGAAACCACGGTGGCGGATTGCGTGCCAGTGACATCGCCCATCAGACTGCCGGTGAAGCTGGTGGAGCTGCCTGCCGTGGTGGCCGTGGCCGCATTGCCATTCAGGGTGCCGGTGATGATACCCGCCAAGAAGTTCCCACTGGCATCGCGGGCGACGAGTGTGCTGGCAGTGTTTGCTGCGGTCGAGTTGTTGGCGAGGGTAGCTCCTGCGGCGATATTCGCCGCACTGATGCCGCTGACCGTGGAGATCACGGTAGCTCCCTGCGTGCCCGTGACATCACCAGTAAGCATCCCGGTGAAGCTCGGGGCGCTGGTGGCTGTGCTGGCATTGCCATTCAGCGCTGCGGTGATCGTGCCTGCGGTGAAGTTTCCGCTGGCATCGCGCCTGACGAGAGTGCTGGCGGTGTTGGCATGGGTGGCGGCATTTGCCAGAGTGGCTCCGGCAGCGAGGCTGGTGGAGGTGATGCCGCCAACGGTGGACACGACGGTGGCCGCCTGAGTGCCCGTGACATCTCCCGACAGGCTGCCGGTGAAGCTGGCGGCACTGCCACTCACGTTGCCGGTGACGTTGCCCGTCAGATTGCCGCTGAAGGTGCCGGACGTGGTGCCGCCGAGCGTGAGATTGGAGGCCAGCTTGGCCGAGGTGAGGGTGCCATCAGAGATCTGGGCAGCGGCGATGGTGGAATCCGTGAATGCGACGGTCTTCCGCGTGGGGTTGGCGCTGTTGTTCGTGACGAAGACATTCGTGCCATCGAACTCGACGGCTCCCAAGGCCGGGGTGGTGAGTTGGGGGCCGGTTTGTAGAAGCAGCGGGGCGGCGGTGGCGCTGCCTGTGGGCAGAGTGACGCTGCCGGTGAAGGTGGGCGAGGCGAGCGGGGCCTTGAGCGCGACATTGCCATCCAGCTTGCTGATCGCGCTGAGGAGGGTGTCACTGGCGGCGACGCTGCCTGAGGCGGAGGTGAAGCCGGTGAGCACCTTCCCCGTGACCGTGGCATCGGCGATGGTCGTGGCGGCCTGCGTGCCGGTGACATCGCCCGTGAGTAGGCCGGTGAAGCTCGTGGCGCTGGTGGCCGTGGCGGCATTCCCATTCAGCGCTGCGGTGATGGTGCCTGCGGTGAAGCCGCCGCTGGCATCGCGGGCGACGATGGCCCCGGCGGTGCCCGCGCTGGTGGCGCTGCTGCCGAGGGTGATGGCTCCGGTGCCTGCATCCACACTGATGCCGCCGCCGCCCGTGAGTGACAGCACGCCAGCATTGCTGAGCGTGACATTTCCCCCGAGCGAGACGAGCCCGCCGCCGCCCAGGCCGGTGCCTGCATTGATGGTGA
>NZ_JBILYB010000040.1:0-43908 GCF_044378005.1 Prosthecobacter sp. | reverse complement strand
AAGTGGAGTTGAAGCAAATCGATGGTTCGGCGGATGCTTATGATGCTGCGTTCCGATATCTCATCTTCGGTCAGGCCTTGCGTGGCTCGCTGTATCCGCCGAGGGCCGTATTGTTCGCCAGAAGCCAATGTCGCTATCTGCAGGATGGTCACACTCAGTTCCTCAGCGTTCCTGGCGTGCTTGGACATATACAGACGAAGATCGATCACGATGATCGCAAGCCGCTTACGCGCTGGCTTTCCTCTCAGGATAAATATGCGCTGCTGGAGGCTGAGAAGCTAGCCACCGCAGATCCGGAGAAGCTCCGCCTGCAAGACAGGCTGCGTCTCACCTGCTGGGCGGCGGTGCCAGCGAGTCTGGTTTTCACGCTTCTCGTCAAAGGAACGATCTGGGATGGCTGGCGCGGTTGGTATTATGCGTTGCAGCGCGTGCTGGCGGAAATGCTGTTGGCGCTGCGGCTGATCGAGAGAAGGTTCAAGCAATGACAAATCAAGCCCCGAGCGTGCACCTAGTCGTGCCTTGTTTCCGCGAGAGCGCACGCATCGGCAGCTTCCTGCCGGATCTTTGTCGTGAGATGACAGTGCTCGGCGCTGTGCGGGTGTTGGTGGTGGAGGATGGATCCGATGCCGGGGAAGCCGAGCGGATGCAGCGGATCGTGGACAATCTGCGGGCCGAGTTTTCCTGCCTGCTGCCGCTAAAATCGCTGCCGGAGAACCTTGGCAAGGGCGGGGCGGTGTATGCCGGATGGCGTGAGCATGGTGGCGCGGAGTGGCTGGCCTTTGTGGATGCAGATGGGGCCTGTCCAGTGGCGGAAGTGGCGCGACTGGTGGGAATGACGAATGCTAGACCGGCCTTATTTGCTTCGCGGATCAAGATGCTTGGACGGCGGGTGGATCGCCTTTTGAAGCGTCACTTGCTTGGCCGTGTGTATGCCACGCTGGTCTCGGAGATGCTTGACGTGCCAGTCTATGATTCGCAGTGCGGGCTGAAGCTGGTGCCACGGTCTGCTTTCGAACGCATCGCGGACCGGCTCGAGGTCACGGGCTTTGCCTTTGATGTGGAGCTGATGGTGGCGCTTCTGGACACGGGATGTTCCATCCATGAGGTGCCGATCGACTGGCACGAAGTACCCGGCGGAAAGGTGGACCTGCTTCGGGATTCCTGGCGCATGGCACGCGATGTCTGGCACATTCGGGCCCGGAGAGACATTTGGGGCAGGGATAGTGGTTGATTGACTCAGGAAACACAGCTTGCGTTCTGAGGCGAGATTTCAATAATCGCGCCTCTTTTTGTTTATTCCCAAGTACTTCAATTTCATGGCTAAAGACCAACTCATCAGCGTCTGCGGGGCAGGCGGTTTTATCGGCGGCGCGCTCGTGGCAGATCTGCGGGCTCAGGGTTACACACGGATCCGTGCTGTGGATCAAAAGCCCTTCGAGCAGTGGTATCAGCGCTTTGATGATGTGGAGAACGTCGTGCTCGATCTCCAGGAAAAGGCTGCCTGCTACAAGGCCGCGAAAGGTGCGCATACTCTCTACAATCTCGCTGCTGACATGGGCGGCATGGGCTTCATCGAAAACAACAAAGCCCTCTGCATGCTCAGCGTGCTGATCAACACGCACCTTTGCATGGCCGCTCGCGATGAAGGTGTGGAGCGCTTCTTTTATGCCTCCAGTGCCTGCGTTTACAATGGCGACAAGCAGAAGGCCTTCGATGTTCCGGCGCTGAAGGAAGCGGATGCTTATCCTGCGCTTCCGGAGGATGGCTATGGCTGGGAAAAGCTTTTCAGTGAGCGCATGTGCCGCCACTTCCGCGAGGACTTCGGGCTCAAGGCCCGCGTGGCGCGATATCACAATGTCTATGGCCCCTTTGGCACCTGGGACGGTGGTCGCGAAAAGGCTCCTGCCGCTGTCTGCCGCAAGGTCGCCATGGCCAAACTTAGCGGGAAGCTGGAGATCGATATCTGGGGCACGGGTGAGCAAACCCGCAGCTTCATGTACATCACCGACTGTGTGTATGGCACGCAGATGCTGACAAACAGCGACTACATCGAGCCCATCAACATCGGCAGTGCCGAGATGGTGAGCATCAACCAGCTCGTGGACATCGTCGAAGACATCGCCGGTGTGAAGCTCCATCGCAGTTACAAACTCGACGCACCGAAAGGCGTGAATGGCCGCAGCAGTGACAACACGCTCATTCAAGAGGTCTTTGGCTGGGAGCCGAATGTGCGCCTCCGTGACGGTATGGAGAAGACCTATGCCTGGATCTATGATGAGATCGTGAAGGGGAATAAGTCGCTCTAATTGGCTGCATGAGAATCTTGCTGCTCAATCAATGCTTCTATCCGGATCACGTCTCGTCGGCACAGCATCTGACGGATCTGGCGGTGGGGCTGGTGGAGGCGGGGCATGAGGTGGTGGCGGTGGCTTCGAGCCGTGGCTATGACAATCCTGAGCGGCGCTTCCCGGTGCGGGAAAGCTGGCGTGGTGTGGAGATCCACCGGATCTGGACTCCGGGCTTGGGGAAGAAGGCGAAGTGGCGTAGGTATGTGGACTTCGCGACGTTTTGGATCAATGCGACACTGATCCTGCTGAGGCTGCGGCGCTTTGATGTGACGGTGTGCCTGACTTCGCCTCCGCTGATTTCCTCGCTGGGGACGATGATGGCGGTGATCAAGGGCGGGGCGGTGGTGCCGTGGGTGATGGATTTGAATCCGGATGAGGCGGTGGCTGCGGGCTGGCTGAAGTCGGGCGGGCTGCCGGAGCGGGTGATGACGGGGCTGCAAAAGTGGAGCTTCCGCCGGGCGGCACGCATCGTGGCGCTGGATCGTTTCATGGCGGATCGGCTGCGGGCGAAGGAGGTGGGCGCAGATGTCATCCATGTGGATGCGCCATGGTCGCACGATGATGCGGTGAGGTGGGATGTGCCGGGGCGGGAGGCTTTCCGTGCGGCGCATGGGCTGACGGGGAAGTTCGTGGTGATGTATTCAGGAAATCACAGTCCGTGCCATCCGCTGGACTCGGTGCTGGAGGCGGCGCGGGAGCTGGCGGGCCATGCGACGCTGCATTTTCTCTTTGTGGGCGGTGGCAGCGAGCATGGGAAGGTGCGGGCTTTTGCGGAGAGGCAGGGTTTGAAGAACATCACCTGCCTGCCTTATCAGCCGAAGGATCAGCTCTCGGCCTCGCTGTCGTCGGCGGATCTGCACTTGGTGGTGATGGGTACGCCGTTCGTGGGCATCGTGCATCCGTGCAAAATCTACAACATTCTCGCCCTCGGGCTGCCTTTCCTGGGGATCGGGCCGGAGGAATGTCACCTGTCTGATCTGGCGGGGCGTCTGCCGGACCGGCGCTATGCGCGGATCGGCAAGCATGGCGATGTCGTGGGGCTCGTGCAGGTGCTGCGGGATGCGGCGGCGGCGGGGCCGCTGATGCCATCGGATGCAAGCCGGGCGCTGGCGGCGGAGTTCTCACAGAGCTGCTTGCGCCCGCGCTTGATCGACGTGATCGCTGAAGCAGGGCAGGGGAGATCTGCCTGACACTGAATCCAACGACCACTGCATGACTGAAGTCACCATTCCTGAAGCTCTCATGGGGCCGCCTGCGCCAGCCATGCCGCTCATGCCGGAGTTGATGGTCTATTTTCTGGGGGCTCTGGCGGTGAGTGTGCTGGCGACGATCTATATCCTCCGGCGCAAGAGCACGGTAGGGATGGATGCGCCCGATGGACGGCGGAAGCAGCATGAGAAGCCGATCCCTCGTCTTGGCGGGGCACCGATCTTTCTGGCGCTGATGATGGGCGTGACGTTCATGCTTTATTTCGGACGCGTGCGCTGGCTGGAGTATGCGCCTCTGCTGCTGTGCAATGCGCTGATTTTCAGCATCGGGTTCTTCGATGATTTGAAGGCTCTGGGGGCGCGGGTGAAGCTGGTCGGCCAGATTGGCGTGGCTTTGATCCTCTACTCGATGGGGATCTCGATCGACATGCTGAGCAATCCTTTCGGTGTTGGCTCCCTGGACCTCGGTTGGTGGAGTCTGCCTCTCACTCTGTTCTGGCTGGTGGCGATTCCGAACATCATCAATCTCATTGATGGCATGGATGGCCTGGCGGGTGGCTTCGGGCTTTTCCTGTGTCTCACCCTGGCGTTTGTGGGCTTTGTGGGGAGGAACACTGAGGTGATGCTGATTTCGGTTTTGATGGCCGGCGCAATCTCGGGCTTTTTGTTTTTCAATTTTCCTCCGGCGCGGATCTTCCTCGGAGATGGCGGGGCCTATCTGATCGGCTTTTTTGTCGCCTCGGTATCGCTGAAAAGTTCACAAAAGGGATCAGTGATCGCTGCGCTGCTCGTCGTCATCATCGCGTTAGGCGTGCCGATCCTGGACACCTTTTTCGCCATCCTTCGGCGGAGCATTCGTGGGGTGCCGATCTTCAGTGCGGATGCGGAGCACATCCACCATCGGCTCATTCTGCTGGGCTACAGCAAGGGGCGGGCTCTGGTGGCGATGTATTCGGTGTGTGCGGTGCTCAGCTTGGTGGGGATCAGCATCCTGCTGACGAAAGGGGTGGCACTGCCGGTGGCGGGCGCGGTGTTGTTTTTGCTCGCCATCGGGGCGGCGCGTTATCTTGGCTACGTGAAGAGCTGGTCACGACTGCGCCAGCAGGTGGCGGAGGCGCTGGAGCGTCGGAAACGGCTGGAGCACATTCGCATTCACGCGCGGGTGCTGGAGTTTGACATCGAGCAATGCACCAGCCTGGAGGAGTTCACCGAGCTATTGGGCCAACGCTTTCAATGGATTGGATTTAAGCAGGCACCCACGGAACAGACGCAGCCTGTGTGTCTGCCGATGAAGGGTGGGGCGCAGGTGGTGCTGCAATGTCCGGTGGATGACGGTCTGCAAGCGGACTGGTTCAACCGCGCAGACGTATTTTCGAGTCTCTTCGAGCGCTGTCTGGAGCGCTGGGGGGCTCTGCCATCGTTTGTGACGGCCCCCGCCATGGAAAGTGAATGCCATCCGCCGAAGGACTCATGAATTCTGATTTACCAGCCGCAGAAGAGCCCGAAAAACTGCCACCTGAGCCCGAGGTGGTGGTGGATGATGATGTCTCCGAGGTGGAGGAGGAGACGGGGCCGGAGCGCCGACATGTGCGGGCCTGGATTTACGGTCTGGCCGTCTCACTCATCGTCATCTTTGGTGCAGCGAGGGAGCCGTGGGCTCGTGGACTGGCCCTGCTGCTCATGGGCGGAGTGTTGATCGTGGCACCGCCACGGGTGAAACTGCACCCCTTGCCGACTGTGGCGATGCTGTTGCTGGCGCTGCTGCCGGGGCTGGCGCTGCTGCCTGCGAAGTATGTGGGTGGCGTGGAGGAGTGGCGGTCACGGCTGGGCTCGGAGTGGGGGGTGGAGATGCCGCTGAGCCTGACTTCTGAGTGGTGGACGACTCTGGAGTCCTGGCTGGTCATGATGATCGGCGTGATCTGGTTCTGGGCCTGTTTGGCGCAGAATTTCAGTGATGCTGGTCGGCGGATCGTGCTCCGCGTTCTCAGTTTTACGGGGCTGTTGCTGGCGGTGATGACCCTGCTGGATCACTCGGGCTGGCTGGACATCGTGTGGTGGCCGCGTGGGGATGGGCACGCCACCTCTGCGAAGACGGCCACAGGTTTTGGCCCCTTTGCCAATCAGAATCACAGTTCCAGCCTCTTTGCCTGGAGTTGTGTTCTGAGCGCAGCCTCGGCACTGGATGCACTCCGCCGCCGTTCGCGTTCGTGGATGCTGTTGGTGGCGGGCATTTGCCTGCTGGTGAGCTGTATCCTGGTAAACACCTCACGTGCTGGTTTGCTGCTCCTGATCCTGGGGATGGCCCTCTGGCTGGGCACGGCGGCGATGAAGCGTGGTTTTTTGCGCAAGCTGGTGGTGGGGCTGGCGCTGGCGGGCACCGTGATTTCCGTCGTGATGGTGTCTGGTGGTCTGCTCGGAGAGCGATTGAGCGAAAAACCTCTCACTACTGCCATCGGCAATGACCTGCGTGTGTGGCTGGCAGGGCAGACGCTGCATGCGGCTGCGTATGCGCCCTGGACCGGACGTGGCCTGGGGGTGTTTGAGCATGTCTTTCCGCAGATCAGTACAGATCCGTTTCCTGATTCGCGCACGATTCATCCTGAGAGTGATGTGCTCTGGCTGCTTTTCGAGGGGGGGCTGCTGGTGCTGCTCCCCTGCTTGATCCTGGTGGGCTGGCTGTACCGCACGACGGGGCCGTGGGTGTCCAGCGGGCGAAAAAAGCGCAGTCATGACAGCCGTGCCGGCAGGCGAGTGCGGCGAGCTTTTGGCATTGCCTCCGGCATGGCGCTCGTCCACTCCATCTTTGATGTGCCACTGCATAATCTGGGTTACTTCGCCGTGTTCGCGCTCGTGACGGCGCAGGCCGTGCGCGGGCGTTTTCTGGCGGAGCGGATATCCCCGTCCGTTGCTTTCGCCTTCCGGGTGGCAGGCTGCTTGATTGTCTTGTGGGGCGGGTTCTGGCTGGCGCTGGTGGCTGGCTGGACGGAAAAGGCTCCTGCTTCGGCGGCAGAGGTTTTCCATGGCCGGGCTCTGCGTGAATCTGCGGCAGGCAACCGCACAGAGGCCATGCGCTTGGTGAACCGAGCCATCGCACTCTCGCCCCTGGAATACCGGTGGTACTTCCTGCGGGCGCAATTTCATCTCCTGATGCAGCATGGCAATGCTCCCGCTCTTGAGGATTTCGGGCGGATGCGCGCTTTGGAGCCTCATTTTGGCCCGATCTGCTTTGATGAAGGGAGAGTCTGGCTTTCCTATGACCCGAAGATGGCTCTGATCCCCTGGCAGGAGGTGATGAGACGTTACCCACTCGGGTTCGACAATGCGGTGCCGCTTTACCAGACCATCCTCCATGAGTCGGCACCCTATCCTGAGTTGCATCGGGATCTGTGGAAGATGGCGGACCGCCCCTCCCTCAAGCTCATTTTTCTGTCCATGCAGTTTGTCACGGGAGACCGCTGGCAGGAGTGTGTGGATGATTTTCTAGCGGAGCACCCTGGCCTTGCAGACTTGAACAAAGGTCAGAGCCTGTACCTTCTCAATATCTGGCACCATAAAGGCGACCGTCGGCAGCTCGTGGCATATCTGGAAAAGTTTCCCCAGCTTCAAGAACTCGGCTGGAGGGCTCTCGCTCATCATCGGGCTCAGTCTGGCAAGTTTGAGGAAGCCTACCGACTGGCGGAACGCTACCTGCCCCCGCAGGTGCGTTCAGCCATCCTCACGGCTGCTGACATTCCACGCTTGGAGCGGCTTTTTATTCTCAACCCCGTGGATCCCCTGCCTGGAGTGGAACTGTACTATGCTCAGCGTGCCGCCGGAGATCTGAAGTCCGCCCGGCGTACTTTGGAAAAAGTCATGACTCTGCCCAAATCCCCCGAATTCCTGAATCGTGAACTGGCCTCTGTCTTGGCAGAAACCGGTGACATGCGGGGGGCCTGGGAAATGATCCAGAAAAACTTGGAGGCTCAGCCGATTGAGATGTCCGTCATGGATGACGATATGGAGGTCGGGGATGGCTTCAGTCGTCCGATCAGACCACGAGCCAAGGGGACTCCTCTGGAGGAAGCGTCCCGGGATGATGGTTTTTAAAAACTTGTTCTAAGGCAGATCCGCGCCTGAAAAAGGGCAAAAACTCCGAGCGTGGAAGCCGGAAATGTCCGCTTTTCGCGAAAATGCGAAAACCTCATTGACGCCAGAGGTCCGTCCCTTTAGCATATTTAATAGTCAACTTTGACACTCACATTCTGACAACTTTATGGCGAAACTGGTAATCATAGACGACGAGGCGGCAATTCTGGAGCTGATGAGCAAGCTCTGCCGCGCTGCCGGGCACACAGTGTTCGGACATACCACTGGCATTGAGGGCATGGCGGCCATCCGCCAGCAGCAGCCCGACCTAGTCATCGTGGACCTCCGCATTGGCGATGTGAACGGGCTCGATCTTGTCAGCATGTGTCGGGAACAGTTCCCAAACACCGCCGTCATCATGGTCACCGGCCATGGCAGCGTCGAGACTGCGGTGGAGGCCATGCGTCTTGGAGCCTTCGACTATCTGACAAAGCCCTTCGACCTCGGGGACCTCATCAAGACTGTCAATCAAGCCCTGGCCCGGAACAATCCTGGAGCTGCTGCCGCCATCCCCGTCACCTCTTCCTCCTCCGTCCGCTCCGGTTCCGCCTCGAAGCTCATCGGCCACAGCGATGCCATCCAGCGCATCTTTGAAATCGTGCGCCGTGTGGCTGACAATGACAGCCCGGTGCTTCTCGAAGGTGAGTTTGGTGTCGGCAAGCACATGGTCGCCCGCGCCTTGCATGAAGCCAGCCGCCGCAGTGGGGCCACTTACAAAGAGCTTCAATGCAGCTCCCTGCCTGAAGACACGCTCGAAGCCGAGCTTTTCGGCCATGGCGGCACCTCCAATACTGGCATCTTCAGTCGTGCCAATGGCGGCACCGTTCACCTCGCCGAAGTCCATGTACTGCCGGCGCGCATCCAGGCGCAGCTCAATACCTTCCTCGACGAAGCTCAGGCCCGTCGCAGCGCTTGGAATACAAACGCCGCCGACTTCCGCCTCGTCGTCAGCACCACCGTCAGCCTCGAAGAAGCTGCCAAAAAGGGTACTTTCCGCGAAGACCTTTACTACAAGCTCTCTGTCGTTCCGCTGAAGATCCCACCGCTGCGCGAGCGCCGGGAGGACATCAAGCCCCTCACCGACCACTTCCTCAAAGAACTTGCCGAGCGCACCGACTCGAAGGTCAAAGGCATCGACTCCTACGCCCTCGAGTTCCTCGAAAAGTATCCCTGGCCCGGCAACATCTCCGAACTGCGCAACGCCGTCGAACGCGCCTGCGCCTTTGCCGAAGGAGACCGCATCCGCCCCTCCGACCTGCCGACCAAAGTCAGCCAGCAGATCGAAGTCGCCACTCCCAAGGCCACCGGCGGCACCACCCAGCTCCCGATTGGCTCCACGCTGGACGACTTCATCCGCGGTCAGGAACGCCTTTTCATCAACGACACGCTCAAATACAACAACGGCTCCCGTGAGAAGACCGCCTCCATGCTTGGCATCAGCATCGCCACCCTTTACCGCAAGATGGGGCTGAACCAGGAGCGCAAGACGACGGCGTGATAGAATGACGAAACCCGAATGACGAATGTCGAAGCCCGCGTGATGATTCATCATTCGGGCTTCGTTCTTTTTGTCATTCATCACCATGTCCCTCTGCCTCTCTTTCCCCGTCACAGGCAATCCTGCCGAAGTGCTCGAACTCATCGAGCGCCTCCTTGCCCCCCTGCACGGCCACGAAGTCCGCGTAGTAATGCGTTATGCGCCGATCAATCCCGCCGACATCAACTTCATCGAAGGCAACTACGGCCGAGCCGCGCATCCGCCTGCCATCCCGGGACACGAGGGCTGCGGCGAGGTTGAGGAAGTCGGTCCTGATGTCGTGTCTTTGAAGCCTGGCGATGTCGTCATCCCGCTGCTGAGCGCCGGATGCTGGGCGCAGCACATGACTGCCGCAGAGCATTTCTTTGCCCTCCTGCCTGGCGGCATCGACCGCGTCCAGGCCGCGATGCTGCGCATCAATCCCGTTACCGCCTGGCATCTGCTCACCCAGCATGTCGAGCTGGAGCCCGGAGCCTGGGTCATTCAAAATGCCGCCAACTCTGGCGTCGGACGCGCGGTGATCCAGATCGCCAAAGCTCGTGGTTTGAAGACGCTGAACTTCGTTCGTCGGCCCGAGCTTGTCGCCGAGATGCTGGAACTCGGGGCGGACGTGGTTGTTCTCGACAATGATGAAGGCCTGCTTTCTGCGAAGGCGGTCCTCGAAGGTCAGACCGTCCAGCTCGCTGCCAACGCCGTCGGTGGTGACAGTGCCATTCGGCTGATGGACCTGCTTTCGCCGGAAGGCATGATGGTCACTTACGGGGCCATGAGCCGCCGCAGTTTGAAGGTTCCGAACAAGTTCCTTATCTTCAAAAACCTCCGCCTCCATGGTCTCTGGATCACAAAGTGGTTCGAGAAAGCCAGCTCCGCCGAGCTTTATCAGGCTCTGGAGCCACTGGCGAAGATGATCCTTGATGGCACACTCTACACCGCCACGGACGAAGTCATCCCCATGAAGGAGCATCGCCGGGCCATGCAGCGCGCCATGGAGGGTGGACGCAAAGGGAAGGTGATCCTCGATCTGGCTTAGCCAGCGATCACTTCACTGCTTCCGAGGCGGCGAGCTCGACGAAGACATCTTCCAGACTCGGGAGCTGGCGGTGCAGCTCGCGGATCTTCCATTTCTGACGCAGCGCCAGATCCATGAGCGGCTCCCGCACATCGCTGCGTGCCTCGACGCGCAGCGTGATCATGCGCCAGCCATCTTCCTCACTGTCCTGTGTGACTTTGCGCACGCTGGGCAAGGCTTCGAGCTGGGTGAGCACGTCTTTTCCAGCCGCCTGCATTTCCAACTGCACGACTGAAGCGGCACGGAGCTGGCGGGTGAGTTTTTCCGGCGTGTCATTGGCCAGGATACGCCCGTGATGGATCATCAGCACGCGATCACACACCGCCTCGACTTCCTGAAGAATGTGGGTGGAAAGCAGAACCGTGTGGTTTGGCTTCAGGTTGCTCAGCAGCTCACGCACCTGGCGGATCTGCACGGGATCGAGTCCGTTGGTCGGTTCGTCGAGGATGAGCAGCGGCGGCTTGTGCAGCAGGGCATCTGCCAGAGACACGCGCTGGCGGAAGCCTTTGGAAAGGTGGCCGATGAGGCGGCGGCGGACATCAGTGATCGTGCAGAGATCCATCACCTCGCCCACACGAGTCCGCAGAGTTCGGCCCGAGAGACCTTTGAGTTCGCCACGGAAGCGGAGGTATTCTTTGACCCGCATGTCCGTGTACAGCGGGGCCGTCTCGGGCATGTAGCCCACGGATTTCCGCACCTCGATCGACTCATGGAAGACATCATGCCCGTTCACGGTCGCCCGCCCGCTCGTCGGCGGCATGTAGCCGGCGAGGATGCGCATCGTTGTGGATTTTCCCGCACCATTCGGTCCTAAAAAGCCGACAATCTGCCCAGGCTCGATGCGGAAGCTGAGGTGATCGACCGCCGTGCGGCCAGCATACTGCTTCGTGAGGTCCTGGACTTCGATCATGTGGGCGGGGTAAAAGTGGGAATAGAGGAACGGTGAAGCCCCAGTTAAACCGGATCGCCGGGCGATGGCAACCCTGGAAAGCAATTGTCAGCCTTGCCACATTGAAATCACGGCCTACGACTCGATACAATCCACCCGCACTCTCTTTCTACCATGATCACCGGACATCATCTCATCGCAGGCCGTGAAGCCGCCGCTACGCACTCTCCTTTTCAGGCTGAAAACCCAACCACGAGTCAGAAGCTGGAGCCGCACTTTGGCGAGGCCACGCTGACGGAGGCCGATGAAGCTCTGCAAGCCGCCGACGGTGCTTTTGATAATCTGCGTCTGGCACCTGCCGAGACACGTGCGCTCCTGCTCGAAGCTCTGGCCGATGAGATCCTCGCCCTCGGCGATGAGCTTCTGAACCGCGCCCATGCCGAGACCGCCCTGCCCATGGCCCGCCTGACGGGCGAGCGTGGCCGCGCCATCGGCCAGTGCAAAATGTTTGCCGCGCTGATCCGGGAAGGTTCCTGGGCCGGACTTAGCATCGACCGCGCTTTGCCTGAACGTGTGCCAGCTCCGAAGCCAGATGTGCGGAAGATGATGGTGCCGCTGGGCCCCGTGGTGGTCTTTGGCGCGAGCAATTTCCCCTTCGCCATTGGCGTCGTCGGCACGGACACCGTCTGCGCTATGGCTGCTGGCTGTCCCGTCGTGGTGAAAGGCCACCCGGCACACCCTGGCACCTGCGAGCTGCTCTCGCGGGCCATGTTCCATGCGCTGAGAAAGGTCGGCCTGCCCGACGCCTGCTTCTCGCTCCTGCAAGGCCGCAGTCATGAGCTTGGCCGCGCGCTCGTCGAGCATCCGCTTACCCAGGCCGTGGCGTTCACTGGCTCTATGAAAGGTGGCCGCGCGCTGATGGACATCGCCGCTGCGCGTGCGCATCCGATCCCGGTCTATGCCGAGATGGGCTCCATCAATCCCGTTTTCCTCCTCCCTGGCGCTCTGAAAGAGCGCGCCGCCAAGATCGGTGAAGCCTACATCGGCTCCGTGACCATGGGCGTGGGTCAGTTTTGCACGAATCCAGCCGTCGTGCTCGGCATCAAGGGCGCGGATCTCGGCACCTTCCTGCAAAGCGCTGCCGAAAATGCCGCCAAAGTTGCCCCGCAGACCATGTTGCATCGTGGCATCTGCGAGACTTACGAGGCTGGCACCGCTGTCTGGCACACCGTCGGCGGCGTAAAGCTCGTCGGTTCGTCCGCTGCTGAGCCAAACAGTGACGCCACCCAGGCCGCCTGCCGCATCTTTACCACCAGTCTCGATGTGCTGGAGGCCAATGAAGAACTCCGCCGCGAGGTCTTCGGCCCCTGCTCGCTCGTCGCCGAGTGCTCTTCTCTGGATGACATGCTCCGCTTTGCCAGCAGCCTCGACGGCCAGCTCACCGCCGCCCTGCACGGCACGCCCGAAGACCTGCGTGAGTTTGCCCCGCTCGTGCGCGTGCTGGAGCGCAAGGTGGGCCGCCTCATCTTCAATGGCTTCGGCACCGGCATCGAGCCCTGCCCCTCCATGCACCACGGCGGACCCTACCCAGCGGCCAGCCACAGTTACTTCACCAGCATCGGCACGGACAGCATCCAGCGCTTCGTCCGCCCGGTCAGCTACCAGGGTTTCCCCGACGATTGTCTGCCTGCTTCGCTGCAAAATGCCAACCCCGGCGGTGCCATGCGTCTCGTGGACAGCGTCCTGACTCGTGAGGCGGTGTAGTTTATTCTATCTTGCCACTCCCGGCGGCCCCTGCTAAATCCATCCTCGCTATGGCAAAAATCCAATTCACCACCCCCGAGGGACAATCCGGCGAAGTCGAACTCAGTTCCGAGCGTCTGTCGCTGGGCCGCGCCGATGACAACAGCATCGTGCTCCCCCACGATTCGATCTCCAGTCACCACGGTGAATTTGTCTTCGATGGCAACGCCTGGATCTTCACCGATCTCGGTTCCACCAACGGCACTTCCGTCAGCGGTCAGCGTGTGGAGAGCCTGGAGATGGCCAATGGGGGCAGCTTCAACATCGGTCACGTCGAGGTCGTCTTCTTTGGCGACTATGCCGATGAACCCGAAGCTTACGCTCCTGCCACCCGCACCATGACCAGCAAGGGCTACGGAGCCATCGCCATCGACCGCAGCGCCCGCAAGGGCTTCGGCCCGAAAGCAAAGCCGAAGAGCAACGGCTACGGTCCGCTTTACGCACTTGGCTTTATTGCTCTCGGTGCCATTGGTTACGCAGTTTTCACCTTCCTGAATCTCGCCGCCTGATGCGGAACCACGAGGCCGGAACAACGCTGTCGGCCTGAACGGCTGACAGCTTTTCTTTTTTGTCCCCCCAACTCAACCTAGCGGCATCATGCCGCGATCACTCCAAGAAATGTCCAATACCATCGTAGTCGGCGCCCAGTGGGGCGATGAAGGAAAAGGCAAGATCGTCGATTTCCTCACCGAAAACACCGACGTCGTCGTGCGTGCCGCTGGCGGCAGCAACGCAGGCCACACCGTCATCAGCAACGGCCAGAAATACATCCTGCACCTCATCCCCAGCGGCATCCTTTGGGAGGAAAAACTTTGCATCATCGGCAACGGCGTCGTGATCGATCCCTTCGGCCTTCTGGAAGAAATGGCCAAGCTGCGCAGCCAGGGCGTGAAGATCAGCCCGAAGAACCTGCTCATCAGCGAAACCGCCCATCTCGTGATGCCCTACCATAAGGCTCTCGACCGTGCCCGCGAGGCGAAGCGTGGAGCCAAGGCCATCGGCACCACCGGACGCGGCATCGGCCCTGCCTATGCGGACAAGATCGAGCGCAACGGACTCCGCGCCATCCTGCTCACCCAGCCGGAAAAGCTCGCCGTCGAACTGCGCGAACGCATCATCAGCAACAACGAAGTCATCGTCGCTGCTGGCATTGAGGCCGTCCCCGTCGAAGAAACCGTGGAGAAAGTGCTCGCCGCTGCCGCCACGCTCGCACCGCACATCACGAACACCGTCGTCGCCTGCCACGAGGCCATCCAGGCTGGCAAAAACCTCCTCTTTGAAGGTGCTCAGGGCACCTACCTCGACATCGATCACGGCACCTATCCCTTTGTCACCAGCTCAAACACGACCTCCGGTGGTGCTTGCACAGGCTCTGGCGTGCCACCTCGCATGATCGATAAAGTCGTCGCCGTCTGCAAAGCCTACACCACCCGTGTCGGCAGCGGTCCCTTCGTCACCGAGAACGAAGACATCGGCGACATGCTCCACAACATGGGCCGCGAATTCGGAGCCACCACAGGGCGTGCCCGCCGCTGTGGCTGGCTTGACGCCGTGCTTCTTCGTTATGCAGTCATGGTGAATGGAGCCGATGAACTCGCCATCACCAACCTCGACGGGCTCGACGGGCTCGATGAAGTCCAGATCTGCACCGCCTACACGCTGCGCGGCCAGACAATCAGCTATCCGCCCAGCACTATCGAAGACATCGAAGCCTGCGTGCCCGTGTATGAAAGCCACCCCGGCTGGAAAACCGACCTCAGCCAGATCAAAAACTTCGCCGACCTTCCCCCGCTCGCGAAGTCCTACCTCAAGCGCGTCGAAGAGCTTACCGGAGCCCGCATCAGCCTTCTCGGCATCGGGCCTGCCCGCGAGCAGACTCTGGTGGCGTAATTGTCCCCTCCAACGAAAAAGGCAGGCCTCCATAGCCTGCCTTTTTCATGCCCAGATCTGGCCCATAAAAAACGAGTGCCGTCCAGGGCACTCGTGATTCAAAAAACAAAATGGTGCGCGGTGCAGGGTTCGAACCTGCGACCCCTGCCGTGTGAAGGCAGTGCTCTACCGCTGAGCTAACCGCGCGGAATTTTGTGGGTCGGAGTCTTAGTTGCAGCCGGAGTCTTTGCCAGTTCTTTTTTCAGGCTTTGCGCACTCTGCGCGAAATGACCATTTCCCAGATTCCCAGCACATGCTCCCAGCGGCGGATCGCTGTATCGATGAGGAAAAGCAGCAGCAGGTCGATCACGAGTGGCGGCCAAAGCTCCACATAATGCACGGCGCGGGTGGTGCTGAGGTCGGGGAGCGTGGCGGAGGTCATCATCGTGCCGCCGGTGATCTTCACGGCCTCTTGCAGAAGCGCTTCATTCACGGTGCCGAGGCTGGCTTCGCTGCTGGGATTGTGGACGAGGCCCGCTGACACCATCTCGGCTCCGCTTTGAGCGCGCACGAGATAGACGCCGGGCTGATCGGGCCGGAAACTGCCTTCATACAAACCGGGACCGCTCTGGCTAAGCGCGAGTTTTTGCAGCGGCTTCAATGGAGCTCCGAGGGCATCGGCGGCGACGAAGAAGATCTCGGCATCGACTCGGGCATCGTTCGCTCGCGTGCCGGCGTCTTCTTGGAGATCGACTCGGAGCTTCGCTTCATCGCCGTCCGTCTCGGCGGAGAGGTCCATGTGGCGGCCTTGCGGCGGGCGGGCGGTCTCGCGGAGCACTTGCGACCAAAAGCGGCTGAAGCCCGGCCAGCGGGTGATCCAAAGCGAACCCCAGCGGCTCTTCGCATCGCTGGTGAAGGCGGTGACTTTTCCCAAACCGAAGCGCCAATGCGCAAGCAATGGATCACCGAGATCGGTGACGAGCGGGATCTGCGCGGTGGCTTTGCGCAGGGTCTTTACATAGCCGAGCAGGGCAGGGGAGTCCCACTTCTCGAAGCCTGCGAGCATGGGGTGCTTCTCCACAAACTCGGGCTGGAAGGGCTCCTCGCGAATCATGCGCCCGGTGTGCATGAGCGTGTCTTGCGTGAAAATGCGCGTGATCGTGGCGGCATCCATGGTGCTGTAGCTCTGCCCGCCGCCCGCGCTCGCGATGGCCTGCAATAGCGCGACGTGCGAGCCCTCGCCAATCGCTACGGTGGAGATGGTCATACCTTCGCCGCGACATTGCGAGGCGAGGCCTTCATAGCCGCTGCCAGAAGTCTGACCATCGGTTAGGATGATCATGTGTTTCACCTTCGCCTTCACGCGTTGGAGGGCGGTGCGCGCCTGCTCAAAGGCGGGCTGCAAGTTCGTGCCACCCCCGGAAGCGACGGCGGCGATTTGCCCGGCCACGGCGGCGGTGGAGGTGAGCCGCGTCATCGGCGCGACGACGTGGGCCTCGCTATCAAAGGCGAAGACGCCGATGAAGTCGTTCTTCCCCAGCACCTCTGCGGTGGCGATAGAGGCGCTCTTCGCCATCTCCAGCTTCTCGCCCGCCATGGAGCCCGAGCGGTCAATCACGATGGCGACGGCGGCGCTTTGCTTCTCCTCTTCATCAGGCGACTTCAGCCGCACGGGCAAGATCTCCTCGATGGGCGTGCGGTAGTAACCACCGACGCCGAAGCTCTGCGGCCCACCGAGCATGATCAAGCCGCCGCCGAGTTTATCGACGTAGTCGCGCATGGCGTTCATCGTCGGTTCGCCGAGCTGATGCGCGGGGACATCGCTCAGGATGATGCCGTCGTAGCCGGAGAGCGCATCGAGTGTGCCGGGGATGCCGCCGGGCTGGCGGAGTTCGAGCTGCACACCCTCCTTTTCCATGGCCTGCATGAGGTATTGTCCCTCCGTGGCATCGCTCTCGATGTAAAGCAGCCGCAGTCTGCCGCGCACATCCACGAGCGTCAGGGCGCTGTTGTTCGCGGGCAAAGAATCGCCCGCGATGTCTTCGAGCACGGCGCGGTATTTGTAGATGTTTCGCACGCCGGGCGTGCGGGTGAAGGTCTCGCTCTGCGGCTTGCCGGGCTTTAGCGAGACGCTGCGTTGCTCCACCTGCACGCCGTTTTCATAGAGCTTCAGCGTGCCTGCGGCCTCAATGGTGGACTCGATCTGCGCGGTGAGCTTTAAAGTCGCCCCTTCGGTGAGTCGGGAGCGGTTTGGCGTGAGCTGGAGCACGCGTGCATCCGGCTTCTGCGGCCCGGCGATGGGGATGGCATGGAGCCGTGTGCCCGACACCGCCGCATCCTGCGCCGCGCTGAGCAAGCTGCCGCGCGTCTCATGCCCATCGCCGATGAGGATGAGGTCGCGGCTTGCCCCAGCGGGGAAGAGCGCGAGCGCGTAGTCGATGGCCGCTGAGTAGTGGCTGTCACCGCCGCGATCCTTTTGCCAAAGCAACTGCTGGGCGGGATCGAGCACTGTCTCGCTGCTCAGAAGCTCCGGCTGGCTGCCGAGTCGCACGAGAAAAGTCTCCGCCGAGCCACCCGCTTGTTTCTGGATTTGCTGTGCCGTATCGAGCGCCTTCGTCAGCCCCTCAGCGCCCATGCTTTGACTCGCATCGATGATGATCCCGAGCGCCTTTTTCCCGGTCTGCGTCACTCGCGCCGGACCCGCCAGCGCGAGCAGCGCCAGCAGCACGATCACCGCCCGCACGATCAGCAGCAGCCGCTTCCTCAGCCCATGCATCGGATGCGCAGAGCGACTCTCAAACCATAGCAGCAGCGCAAACGCGGGCAGCGCGAGCAGGAGTAATTTAGGGTGGGCCCAGTCCATCAGAGAAGCGCGCGGACTTCATCACGCTGGAGCACATGTGCAACATAGATTCTGAGCCAAGCAGGGGCATTAAAAAACGGACATGCATGGGAGCATGTCCGTCTTAAACATTAGCGAATTCAAATCAGCGGCTGCCGGGCATCATCTGTCCATAGCGCCCTGCACCTTCCCATTTGGCGGGGCGGTTCCACGGCATGGTGCTGTCGGCGACCGGAGGCGGAGTGCGTTCACGGCGTTTAGGCTCTTCGGATGAACCACAGGAAACCAATGAACTGACAGCAGTCAGCACGAGCAGGGCGGCGAGGGGGAGACGTGTATTCATGGGCTGCACAGGATACGCGTGATCCAGGGTCACTGATGCAGATTTTCCAGGATGACACGATCTCCAGGAGCGATGCTCATGCCTCGGGCAAGAGTTTCGGGGAGGATGTTGGCCACCGTGCGGTTGTCTTGAACGGAGAGGATGCTGAGCTTTCCAACGGTTTGATTGCCACGGGTGACAAGAAGCTTGGTCGCCTCGGTGATGCCGCCACTCTGGCCGGCATCGACCACCACAAAACCCCAGGCGGTATTCACGGCCACGATGCGTGCGACGAGGCTGTTGCGATCAAAGGATTTTTTGCGGTCTTCGATTTTGCGAACGATCTCCTCGTAAGCCTTGCGGGCATCTCCCATCTTGCCTTCCTCGGCTTCAGCTTCCTTTTTCTTGAGCTCTACCTGAGCCTGATACTCGGCGGTGGCCTTTTTCATGGCGTTGATCTGCTCTACCATTGTTTCTGGCTTCATGTCTTTGGGCAGTTTGCCGAGTCGGACACGAAGATCTGCGAGCTTCTTGCTGCTCACATCGAGTTGATCCTGATCCCGTTTCAAGTCGTTTTCGACCTGGGCGAGTTTGAGTTTCTGACTCTTCACTTTTTCGCCCTCAATGTCGAGTTCGCCTTGTACGGTGCCGATGTTGGCGACGACTCCATTGACTTCGGTGACGATTTTGTTGGCGTCATTCAGGGCGGTCTGGACCTGCATGTTCACGACTGCAACAGCCGTGCGGACGCGGGTAAATTCACGCCCGTTCTGGTAGGCGAAGAACGCGGAAACCAAGATGATGACGGCGCTGAGGATGAAAAGGACTTTGGTCATGGAGGGAGGAGAGTCGGGAGAGTTTGAAAATCCGGGCGGCGGGAGTCAGGCGGCTGCGATCAGGGTTTAGGGGCCGGAGCGGCTCCGAAGGGATCAGCCGTGTTTGGTTTATCAGCCGTGCCTGCTGGGGCGGCACCAGGGGCAGGAGTCGGGGCGGCCCCGAAAGGATCAGCACCCATGGCAGGAGCGGCTGCGGGAGCTGCGGCAGGTGCTGGGGCTGCACCAAAGGGATCGGAACTCATGGCAGGTGCAGCGGCTGGAGCTGCTCCAAACGGATCAGCGCCCATGGCAGGAGCGGCTGCGGGGGCCGCCGCAGGAGCAGTGGCATCACTAGCAGCGGGAGCTGCACCTTTGTCGCTAGATGTAGATTTCTCAGCAGCAGCGGACTGAGTGGCGGAAGCCACCACCGTGTCTCCGGTTCGGATGGCCTGACCTGTTGCGAGAGAGCCGGGGATCAATTCGGCGATTGAGCCGTATTGTTCCACGTTCTTCACTTTGATCCTGGCGATCACATCCTTGCCACGTTTCACATCAAGATCAGCATTGGCAAAGACACCACCGGAGTTGCCCTTGTTAAGGATGACGAAATCCCATTCTGGGAAGTATTGGGATATGCGAGCAGTGAATGCCGGGTCCACCACGCCTCGGCGACCACGGGCTTCAGTTTCACGAAGCTTTTCCGTGATGGCCACGAGGTTGGTATAGGCTTCCTGGGCGGAAGCGAGTCGCTGAGTCTGATTGGCAACTGCGGCTTCAGCTTCGGCCTGATCTTTTTTCAGCTTTTCCACCTGGGCGATGAGCTTTTCGATGTCGCCTGCGTCTTCGATCTGCTTTTCCACTGCAGCGACCTGCTGCTGGATCTGCTCAAGGTTGCCTTTGATGATGCCATGGGAGACTTCTTTTTCCTGCACTTGGACACCGAGTTTCACCGTCTCCTCTTTCTGGGCGGCGAGGTCTTTCTGCACTGCCTCCAGGGCGGCCTTTTTGGCGATGAGTGCTTCATCGCCCTCTTTTTTGACATCTTGGGCAGCCTTCAAATTGGCCTTCGCGTTGGATTCGCGGTCACGTTCTGCCGCGAGGTCTTTTTGATTGGACCAAGCGAAGTAGCAAGAGGCGCCGAGACAGGCTGCGGCGAAAATAGAGAGAATCTTCCAGACCATGATTGTGAGTAAAAAAGGTGAATTAGAGGGTCTTTCTACCGAATCCCTGCTTTTTCGACAACACCAATTTTCAGATCGGCTCATTTAGCTTCCAAATCCGGGGTTGGATTCAGGGTGAAATGCATCAAATGAGTAGCTGCGAATCGTCAGTTGGTGATCAACAGAGCACAGCAAAAACCACCATATCTACTATTCAAAGTGAGGATGTCGCCCACTCCATCTCCACTGCTACAGCCCAAGCGCAATCCGACTTGCAAGAGGTTCTCCGTTTAAAAAACCCTTCGCCGCAGTGTCTGATTCCCTTGTGCTCTTTCATCAGCGTCACTCCTTGTCCTCTGTTGAAGTGCCCGCGAGCACAACCAAGGCCGCTGCAAAAAGCGCGAAGTCGCCGAGCTGCGTGTGAAGATGCGCCTGCGCCACACGACAGAGTCCCCACCAAGGCACCCCCCTATTACTCCAGCAGCAGCCGGGCCGGCGCTGCCGAACTGGGGTGTCTCGTCCACTACCATTGCTCCTCAGAAGCAAATGCGGAGGCTTTCGCCAAAGTGATCAAGGGCAGCCCGGCCAAAGGTGCCATTCGCGGCAAACGCAAACCACGCCCCAGACTTCGGGACAGTGTCCACGAAACGATTTTCCCACGGTTTTGATGAGTAAGCCCACGCTTAGTTGGCACTTTATCGGAAATCATCTTGCTGGAAGCTAAGAAAGTGGTTACAAGTTTCGTTCAGTAGCGCGTGCTTCTTGGATTGATTCTCTAGCATCTTGAGATGGCACCTTTCGCGACTTTCATTTTCAGCATGGTTTTCACTCAGTTTTCTTCAGACATCCCGCATGATCGGGACACGGAAGAGACACCCATGCTGCCGCGAGTCTGCACGGCGTGATATGTTTGTATTCACTGTGCCGCAACGCGTAAAACCCTTTCGAAAAGTCGTTCCTGACAATTTTTCGAGTTCCGAATCCACCCAGGAGGTATCCTATTAGCAACCCATTCCAAAACTTGAGCAGCAACCAGTTCGCAGGGCGTCCTGGACAGGCAAACACCAACCCTCCGGCGCGTCCGGCAGGTGCCCCACCGCCAGCAGGCCAGCGTCCGCTCGGTGCCCCACCTCCAGGCCCACGCCCCGCAGGAGGGCCACCAGTGGGTGGCGGAGCCGCAGGAGGTTATCGACCACCGATGGGTGGTGGTAATCGCCCGATGGGTGGTGGTGGCGGGCCACAAGGACGTGGACGCCCCAACAATGGTCGCTTCGTTGACCAGACGCGCATTAATGAGCGCATCCGCGCGCCAAAAGTTCGCGTCGTGGACGGGGTGAACAACGCTCAGTATGGCGTCCTGCCCACGCATCAGGCCATTCGCATGGCCAAGGAGCGTGGACTCGATCTGGTCGAAGTCGCCCCCAATGCCGAACCGCCGGTCTGCAAGATCGTCGATTACGGCAAATACAAATACATGCAGGAGAAGCACAAGAAGGAAGCTCACAAGCACCACAAAGGTGGCAAAGTGAAGGAGCTGAAATTCCGCATCGGCATCGATCCGCACGACTACCTCATCAAGATCATCCACGCTGAAGATTTCCTCGCCGAAGGTCACAAAGTGCGCATCCAGCTTCAGTTCCGTGGTCGCCAGATCGCCCATCAGGAACTCGGTCACGCCCTGGCAAAAAAGATCAAAGAAGATCTTCTCAACATGGGACATGTGGATCAGGAGCCAAAAATGGCAGGGCGTAACATCAACATGCAGATCAGCCCTCTGCCCGAGCAGCAACGGCAGCGTAAATTCAAAACCCACCTCAAAGGCGTCACTGCCAGTGCTGACATCAAGCATCACGAGGAAGGCCACGACCCCCGCGAGGACAAGCACGATCACGACGACCACCATGAGGAGCATCACGATGATCACACGGATCATCCAGACGGCAGCCCGCCACCTACTGCCCCCCCGGCATCCGGTGCCCCTGCTCCTGAGCAACAATGATTGTGGCACCGGACATCATGCCTGTCTTTTCCCACTGGAAATACAGGCATGATCTCGCGTAGTGTCCGGTTTTAATACCGTACCTGACGCCCCCAATCTCATGCCTTCGGAAAAACCTGTCTCGCTCAAAAATCTGAACGTCATCGGTCGGGAGAACCTGCCTGACAAAGGCGGCTTTCTCATTCTTCCCAGTCAGCTCAGCTACCACGATTTGCTGCGCTTGGAGGTGTTGTTGGATGGCCTTCAGGTCACCTATCTGATTGAGCAGGGGGCCGCACTGCATCCCCTGATGCGTGCGCATTTGGAGAAAGACAGCATCCACGCGCTGGCCATCGATTCCGCCACCACGGATACCAGCACCTTCCGCAAGGTCGTCGGAACAGAGGCGCATGAAGGTCGCGTGATCATCTACCTCCCAGCCGATGCAGCCGTGATCAACTCGCCCATGAGCACCGTGCCGGGAGCCAGACTCGAGTTCCTGCTAAAGGCTGACGTACCCGTCATGCCCGTGTATGTCCAGAGCAGCAGAGAGATCGCCCTCGACATCGAGCCCCGCTATGATGATAGCGCATCCGTCATGGCCTTCGGCAAGATACTGACTCCTGCGGAGACCACTCTTGCTGCTTATCAGGAAGCGCTGCTCAGCCTCGCAGAGCAAGCCTTCTCCTCACATCCTGCCCTCGGCATGCACCTCGCCTATGCCATGCTCCTCGGCCTCAAACGCCACGGCAGCAGAAACAAAGTCATCGACGGCAAAGATGATAAACCTCTGGGCTATGACCGAGTCCTCGCCGTCGCTGCGGCACTCTCCAGGCACATCAGATCCGAGACAAAAAAGAAGCGCGTCGGCATCGTCCTGCCTCCGGGTATCGGCGGACTCATCGCCAACGTCGCCGTCCTCCTCGCGGGCAAGATCCCCGTAAACCTCAATTTCACCGCCGGACGCTCTGCTATCGAGCACTCCATCAAGGCCGCCGATATCGACCGCTTCATCACTGCCGACATCTTTGTCCGCAAAGCCCAGCAGTTCCCCTGGCCCTCCAGCAAGTACCTCATCCTCATCGAGCGACTCCTGCCAAAGCTGAAGGTGAAGATCGTCATGTGGCTCGTTTTGAGCAAAATCCTCCCCGGATTCCTTCTTGCTCTCATCCTTGGCGTACCTCGCAAAGGTGGGCGGGATGAAGCCCTCCTCCTCTTCACCAGCGGCAGTTCGGGAGCGCCCAAAGGCGTCGTACTCAGCCATCGCAACCTGATGGCCAACGTCATTCAGTTTGGCAGTCGTCTCGGCATGACTCGCAGCGACAGCATCCTCGGCTGCCTACCCCTCTTCCACAGCTTTGGCTGCACCGTCACCCTCTGGTATCCCGTCATCTGTGGCGTCGATCTCATCACCTACCCCAGCCCGCTGGAGACCAAAAAACTCGGCGATCTCATCGAAAAATACCGCATCACCCTGATGATCGCCACGCCCACCTTCCTTCGGGGCTATCTGCGCGGCGTGAACAAAGAAGCCCTCAGCTCCATCAAGCTCTGCGTCACCGGTGCCGAAAAACTCCCCGCCACCGTCTCTGAAGCCTTCGAGGCCAAATTTGGCAAGCGCGTCTTCGAAGGCTACGGCCTCACCGAGACCTCCCCTGTCTCAAACGTCAACCTCCCCAATCCCCTGCCTCTCGGTGATGAATCCAAAGGCTACGTCTGGCTCCCCAGCCACCGCCAGGGAAGCGTCGGCCAGATGGTTCCCGGCCTCGCCATCCGCATCACCCATCCCGAAACTTTTGCACCCCAGTCCCTTCACAGCAGCGGCATGATCTGGTTCAAAGGTGCCAACATCTTCGAAGGCTACCTCCACGACGACAAACGCACCGCCGACGTCAAAGACACCAACGAATGGTTCCGCACCGGCGACATCGGGCGAGTGGACATGGACGGCTTCCTCCACATCGAAGGCCGCCTCAGCCGCTTCTCCAAAATCGCCGGAGAAATGGTCCCCCATGAAACCGTCGAAGACGCCCTCATGAAAGCTATGGGTCTCGAAAACGAAGCCGTGCGCAAGATTGCCGTCGTCGGCGTCCCTGATCCTGACAAAGGTGAGGCTCTCATCCTCCTCACCGCCATCCCTGGAGGACCCGAGCACCAGGAGATCCTCGACCTCCGCTACCGACTTCTCGAAAAAGGCATGCCCCCCCTCTGGATTCCCAAAAAGATGATCCGCATAGCCGACATCCCCATCCTCTCCTCCGGCAAGCTCGACGTCCAGTCCTGCGAAAAAATCGCCAAGGCCGCCGTCGCGTAAGTTCGTTGACCTCCCCCCGCTGGCTCGAGTAAGCCATGCCTCATGCGTCTCATCTCAGGCAGCGCCGGTGGCATCCCCCTGGAAGTTCCGAAGTCCGTCACCCGGCCAACCCAGGACCGCGTCCGTCAGGCCATCTTCAACATGCTCGGCGACCTCATCACTGGCGCACGCGTGCTCGACCTCTTTGCCGGTTCCGGAGCCCTCGGCTTGGAATGCCTCAGCCGAGGTGCCAACAGTGCCCTGCTCGTCGATCAGGATCGCGGAGCCAGTGAAGTGATGAAGAAAAACATCGCCAAAACACGACTCGAGGGTGCCAGCATCCGCCAGGGTGACGTCTTCAAAACCATCGCCCAACTCACCGCCGCAGGCACCCAGTTCGACCTCGTCTTCGCCGACCCACCCTACGCCCATAAGCCGGGTGAGATCGATCTCTGCACCAAGCTCGCGGCTGATGAAACCTTCCATCAGCTCATCCCCACTGGCGGCAGCGTCATTCTCGAGAGCCTCGCCACCCGCAACACCGCCACCTTCGGCCCTTCATGGGAGCTCATTCGCGAGCGTGACTACGGCTCGACTCGCATTGTCTGGCTGCGGAAAAGGTGACTTCGAGGCACTCAAAATTCAGAAGGCCTCCTCAACCTCCAGCTTTCGAGTCGTGAAAAAAGACCGCACGACCGGAAATCTGACGGTGTACTGACTTTTTGGGGGTGGGCTGTAACAACGCTGCCGTGATCCGGTAGAGCGGGATGTTGATGCCACTCATTCCACCTCCATGAACTCTGACACACCTCCTCCTCTCCCCCCCGACTCCCGGCAACCCCTACCCGCGCTGGCTGGTAAAAGCCCGTGCAGCATGGCAGCGGCACATTGCTCGTCACCGCCTCCAGTTGCTGGTCCGGCTCAGGCGGACTGAAGAGCGGTGAGGGTGTCATGGGCCTGCGCCGTGCCTTTGCCCAGGCGGGCGCGCGCCATAGCCTGCTCTCCCTCTGGCCCGTCGATGATGAAACCACGCAGCAGATGATGGGCGGCTTTTACGAACAGCTTTTCGGCGGTCAAAATCCGCCCACTGCCTGGTCGGTCACACAGGCCGATTGGTTGGCCAAGCTGGCGGAAAAAAGCGGCCCAGGCATCGCGCTCTATCTTGCCGGACCGATGGTGATGAACTCCTCCTGCCAGCCATGATGGATGATTTCATCTTGGTTTCGGAAAGTCTCATGTTCATGCTCTTTAAATCCATCTCCCGTCATGCCGATCTGTGAACTTTGCCGCTCTGATATTCCCGCCAATGTGGATCGCTGTCCCACCTGCGCGGCTCCGATTTCGTCTCAACGCTCCGCTCCCATGCCTGACGACACATCTCCCTCCAGTCCAGATTTCACCAAAGTCGGCTTCGGTGCCATGGGTAATGTGGAGGTGAAGCATGATGCCTCCCAGCACACGACGCATAGCACCACGCAACATTCGCAGGCGCATCACGAAGACAAAAGCACCAGCTACAACAACCACGTCACTCATCAAAAGACTACCCAGGTCAGCGGCATGCATCCTCTGCTGGTCCTGGCGCTCGTTGCCATCCTCATCATCGGTGGCGTGCTCATGGTCATGGCCCTGAAGCCTGCTTCACAGACACCGGCAGCCACCACTCCTCCAGCACCGAGTGTGGTGATCATGCCGCAGCCACCAGTGATCTCTGCTCTTCCCACCATCCAAAATGCCGAAGTCGGTGTCATGGTGGGAGGTCAGTTCACTCCCCGCACGTCCTTCAAAAATGGTGAACTGCTGACCCTGCGTCTCCGTGTCAGCCGCGATTGCCATGTCCGGGTTCTTTATCAGCCAGCGCAGGGAGATCCCATGCTCATCTTCCCCGAAAAGGGCGATGGCAGCAACTTTGTGCTAGCCGGTGTAGATCTCTTCATTCCTGACCCAGCCAAGCTCGCCGCTCAGTCGCCTGATGCCACGGCCTTCAAGCTCATTCACGACTTCGGCAGCGGGCCGCCAATCCAGGAGCAAGTGGTCGTTCAGATCGCCGACGAACCCTTCGCCGCAGATGGAACATCACCTGCTGTCGGCACCCCCTATCGCGCCTACCCCGGCATGACTCTCGCTGACGCCAGGACACGCGGAGTTGTCAGGCTCAAGGGGCTCGTTGCTGCCGCAGCCCAGGCAAAAATGGATCAAGCCCTGTCACAGAAAGCCCTTCCGTTCAGCATCATGCCCTGCATCAAAATCATCATGAAAGCCAGCCTCCAACTCCTCATTCCAGTCCTCTGGGTTTCCACTCTCAGCGCGCAGACACCTGCTGATGGCTCCGCCATGAAGGCCGGTGCCATTGCAGACCAATGGAAGACCTCACCAGCCACGCTAGGCATCGGGCGCACACGGGGAATTACGACTCGTAGCGCTGTGGGCGCACCACCCACGCCCACCCTACGTACCCGTGGCGCAGGCTTGAGTCAGACTGCTGTGGATGCCAATGCCGACGCTCTCGAAAACCTGCGCAGTCGCGGCATGGCCATCCTCAAAGGAGCTGAAGCCGCCGCCGCGCAGCAGGCACAGGATCAGAACATCTCCATCAACGCTGACTCGCGGCAGAAAGCTGAGTCTGCGGCCCCACCTCCGCCTGCTTTTGTCCAGGTGCCCGTCGTTGCTGAAAAGCAGATCGCCTTCCGACTGCGTTTCAAAAAAGACTCCACAGACCTGGCTGATGCTGAAACCGCCAGCCTCGTCTCCTTCATCGCCACCGCCATGAAGGATCTGCCCGATGCCATCTTCCTTTTGGAAGGCCACACCTGCGACCTCGGCGAAGACGCTCACAATCAGCGCCTCTCCGAAGCCCGAGACCTTCGCATCCGCACCCTCCTCGGCGACATGGGCATCCCTTCCAACCGCCTGCTTTCGATCGGCCAAGGAGAGCGCCACTGTGAGCTGCCAAACACTTCGGACTACAACCGCGCCCTCAACCGTCGTGTCGTCATCGGCCCCATCGAATTGCCGAAGAAGATCTGAGCCAATACGCCTCAAATCGTCTCCCCAGCCACATACACCGGCATCAAACGCACGGTCGGCGTCGAGAGCGCTCCATGATCCGCAAGCTGCCTGAGCGCGGTGATCAATCTCGCCGCGAGCTGCTTCGGCTCCGACGTATATCGTGACACACTCGGGCTCGTCGAATCGAGAATCGGATCACTGTCACGTGCCAGCACGGCGATGTCCTGCGGGATGCGTTTTCCTCGGCGCATCAGATGCATCATCACCGTGAGTACATGCGCACTGCGACCCACGATGTAGGCCGTTGGCGGGTTCGTGGACTTCAGGCTGTCATCAATCACACGGCAGAGCCCTGAGGTCGTCGCATCGTGGTGCAGCATTTTCAAAGCCGCTCCGGGCATCTGACCCAGCGCCTCGCGCAGACCAGCCTCGCTCGCGATGTCGCCGCCGAGGTGGCTGTTTGGTAGCACGAGCGCGATTCGCCGATGCCCCTTCCGCCAAAGCAGCGCACCTGCATGTCGGCACGTCGCGTGGAAGTCTGAATCCACCGAGGGTAGGCTGACACCAGGAATCGATGAGCCGAGAATCAGGCAAGGTAGGTTCTGCGATTTCAACCAACGCTGCATCGCTTCCTCAGCACTGAGCACCAGCCATGCCGAAGCCGGATGCGCTGCGATAAACTGCCGCAACCCGCGAGCGGGAGAGCTCGTGTAGCAGCCCGGCGCTGAATGGAAACGCACTTCATAACCCGCCGCAGTGAGTTTGGTCCGCAGCGTGTCCATCACGTAGGCAATGGGCGGCGGCATGGAGAGAAACGAACCCGGCGTGAGGATGCCGATCACCCGCCGTGGCGGCTCCTTATCAGCGACCGTCGTTTGATTCGTGATCCTGCGCCGCTGGCGTCCCTGCACCTCCAGCATCCCCTGACGCTGGAGTTCATCCAAAGCACCACGCAGAGTGCGGCGGCTCACTTGCAGCAGGTCACACAGCTCGCGCTCTCCCGGCAGATGCTCATGCCAGTGACCTGCTTCGATGTTTTCACGCAGACTGCGCACCGTTTCCGAGACCAACGACTGGCGTTGCGGAAGCTGAAGGGAAGGGGAGGGAGAGGATGACATACGCTTTTGGTGCCCTGCTGTGACCAAGACTTAGCACTCGTCCCGCCTAGAACGCGAGTGCGAATATCGGTGCGTTATCCGTCGTTTGTTTTCCCCCTATCATGACTGACCGCTACGCCAAATCCCGAGAGCTTTTCCATCGTGCCCAAAACAGCATCGCAGCCGGAGTAAACAGCGGCATCCGCAAGATGGAGCAGCCCGTGCCCCTCTACTTTTCTCACGGCAGCGGCTCCCGCGTCTGGGATGTCGATGGCAATGAATACATCGACTTCCAAATCGGCCAGGGCGCTCTGCTCTACGGTCATGCCCCCGCTGGCATGGCGGAGGCCATCGGCGAGCAAGCCAAGCTCGGCACCCACTGGGCCGCGCAGTGCGAGCTGGAAATCGAAGTCGCCGAGCGTCTGCAAAAACTCATGCCCGGTGCCGAACTCGTGCGCTTCAACAACAGCGCCACCGAGGTCGTCCTCTCCGCCTTCCGTCTCGCCCGCGCTCACACGGGTCGGCCTTTGATCCTCAAATTCGAAGGCGCTTACCACGGCTGGGCAGATGAAGGCCTCGTTGGCTTCTGCCCACCAGCGGATAAATGGGGCGATGACGAAGCTCCCACGCGCTTGCATCCCAGCCAGGGTGTGATCCCCGAAGTGCTCGGCACCTTCGTCGTCGCTCGCTGGAATGATCCCGCGCATCTCCGCCGCATCGTCGATGCTCATCATGGCCAGATCGCCGCCATCGTGTTCGAGCCCATCATGTGCAACACCTGCTGCATGGAGCCCACGCCCGGCCTCATCTCCACCATTCGCGAGCTCTGCGACCGCGACGGTATGCTCATGATCGCCGATGAAACCATCACTGGTTTCCGATTCGCTCCCGGCGGTGCTCAAGAGTATCTCGGCTTCACGCCCGACCTCACCATTTTAGGCAAAGCCATCGGCGGCGGCGTGCCTTTCGCGGCGCTCGTCGGCAAAAAATCCGCCATGGCAAAGATCATCGATGGCAGCGTCGTCCACGCTGGCACCCTCAATGGCAACCCACTCTGCCTAGCCGCCTCGAAGTGGTGTCTCGATCACGTCATTGGTTTGGGGGAAAGCCACCCTCAAGTCGCCAACGACCTCGGTCAGCAACTCATGACCGGCCTGCGTGCGCTCGCTGATAAACACAACATCCCGCTTCGCCCACAAGGCCCCGGCCCCGCCTTCCATGCCGTCATGCTCAAACCCGGTGCTACCGAAGGTCCGATCAACGACTACCGCGACTACGTCCGCCGCCAAGACGCCCCGCGCTGGACACACCTCCGCACCTGCCTCCTCGAACAAGGCGTCCGCGCCATCGAACGAGGCCTCTGGTTTGTGAGCCTCGCTCATCGCCAGCAGGACATCGACGAAGCGCTCGCCAAAGCCGACGCCGCCTTCGCCAAACACGCCGCCGAGTGGAAAGCCGCCTGACCAGCCATGAAGAAGCGTGTTCTCATCGCCGGTCTGTTCCACGAGACACACACGTTTCTGGATGGAACCACGAGCCTCTCTAACTTCCAGATTCTACGCGGTGAAGAGATGCTCCGCTGCGAAGGCGACAGCTCGCCGCTCGGTGGAGTCCTTGCCTGTGCTCGTGAGTTCGGCTGGGAAGTGCTGCCCACCGTCGATTATCGCGCTCAACCAAGCGCCATTGTTGAAGATGGGGTGATTGAAGCCTTCATCTCCGAATTGGTGACTCACTCCAAGCAGCATCTCGAAAGCGGCGTCGATGCCATTTACCTCGTCTTGCACGGTGCGATGACCTCGCAGTCACTTCAAGATGTGGAAGGCGAAGTCTTGCAGCAGTTGCGATCTCTGATCGGCCTCGCCGACGTGCCCCTGTTCGGCGTCTTCGACCTTCACGCCAATTTCACACCGCGCATGGCAGCACTATCGCATTGCCTTGTCAGCTATCGCAAAAACCCACACACCGATGGTCGTGAAGCCGCCTGTATCGCCGCGCAGCATCTTCAAAAGGCGCTGACCACAGGCATCTTGCCAAAGCAGCAATGCCTTGTCGCTCCGTTGATGTGGCCGCCCACTGGCACTGCCACGGCGAATGATCCCATGCTGACTCTGGAAAGCATGGCTCGCGAAATGGAAGCACGTTCGGGCATCACGTCGGTCAGTGTCGTTGCCGGATTCTCCTTTGCCGATACCGAGCACACCGGCGTCAGCTTTGTTGCCAGTGGCACCGATGATGCGGCGGTTTCAAATGGCCTCAAACAACTAGCCGACAAAGCCCAGGAGCTTCGCGAACTCGGCAACGTCACCGATCCGCCATTGGCCGAAGTGATGTCTCAGCTCGCTGCATTCAAAGAAGGCCTCACCGTCCTCGTCGAACCATCCGACAACATCGGCGGCGGTGCTCCCGGCGATGGCACAGGTCTTCTGCGTGCCTTCATCGAATACGAAGTCGCCAACAGCGCTATCTGCATCGCTGATCCCGTGGCTTCTGAAAAAGCTCGCGCGGCTGGCATAGGCTCCAAAGTCAAACTCAGCCTCGGTGGCAAAGGCAGTCGTCTCGATGCTGGCCCCGTCGATCTCGAATTCGAAGTCATCTCCCTCAGCGATGGGCGCTTCGAACTCGAAGACAAACAAAGCCACCTCGCCAGCATGTGCGGTGATCGTTTCGACATGGGGCCGAGCGCCGTTGTTCGTCACGCAGGCATCACCATCCTGCTCACCAGCATCAAGACCCCGCCCTTCGATCTCGGCCAGTGGCGCAGCCAAGGTATTGAGCCCACGAAGCTATCCGTCATCGCTGTGAAAGCCGCCGTCGCACATCGTCGCGCTTACGATTCCATCGCCGCACGCATGTTCTGGGTGGACACGCCCGGGCCGTGCAGCAGCAACCTCAAAACACTGCCTTACAAGCACATCCGCCGACCCATTTACCCGCTCGATTCATGACTCATCCGCTCGTCTCCTACCCCTGCAATCCCGACACACCGACCTCGCATCTGCCCTTCAGCCCGAGCGTCGTTGTCGGTGATCTCATCTTCGTTTCCGGCCAAGCCAGCGTCGATGACAAGGGCAACATCGTCAGCGACAGCTTCGAAGGTGAGTTCCGACGCAGCGTGGAAAACCTCCGCAAAGTCCTCGAAGCCGCCGGCAGCGATCTCGCCCATGTCGTGCAGACCCGAAACTACGTCCGCGATGCTGAAGACGTGGCGCTCTACAACCAGCTCTACCGCGAATACTTCCCCGATCCCAAGCCCGCGAGAACGACCATCACCAACTGCCTGCCACCGAGCCTCCGCTACGAGATCGAAGCCGTCGCTGTTCGGAAATCATAAGTCATCAATCGTAAATCATAAATCGTCCGATGCTCATCGACTGCCACAATCACCTCGGTGCCGACTTGCTCTTCTATCTGCACGGCGACTTCCCCTATTCCCAGCAGCTCGTGCAGATGCAGCAGGAAGGCGGCGCTCTCGGCATCACGCATTGGATCGCGTTTCCCTTCGTGAGTTATGCGGCCATGGATGTCACCCAGTTCCGCAGTGGCGGCATCGGCTTTGGCAAAGGTGGACTGGAAAGTGTGCCGTATGCCTTTGAGAACCGCCGATTGCTTGAGGAATGCCAGAAGCTCTTCCCTGAAGAAGGCAAACGCATCCTCCCCTTCGTCATGGTCGATCCCATGCGCTGTACCGACGCGCAGGCCGCCGAGCTCATCAAGCTGCGCAGCGAATACCGCTTCCACGGCATCAAAATCCAAAGCACCATCATCCAAGCCGACATCAAACGCCTCGCGCATGAAGGCAAAGTTTTCCTCGATCTCGCTCGCGAGTGGGACGTGCCTTTCATCATTCACAGCAGTGTAGCCAAAGACGATCTCTGGGCGCAGGCGCATGACATCATCGACATCGCCGAAGCCAACCCCGACATCCGTTTCTGCGCCGCGCATTCTTGCCGCTACGACAAAGAATGCCTCGACCGCATCCAAGCATTGCCGAACGCCTGGTTCGACAACTCCGCGCACTGCATCCACTGCGTCGGTGCTGTCGATGACCTCGCCTACATCGCTCCACGCGAGCGCCGTTTTGACAGCGACTACACTGATCCCGCCCGCGTCATTGCCGACCTCGCCGCTGCCTATCCGCACAAGTTCATGTGGGGCAGCGACTCGCCCTTCTACAGCTACGCCGCCGAGATCAGCGGCAAGGTGGTGAAGCTCATCAGCACCTACGAAGCCGAGATGAAAGCCCTCAAAGCCGCAGGCGAAGAAACCGTCACCCGCATCGCCTGCACGAACACGCTCAAATACCTCAAGCTTCCCGATGAAAGCATTCTCTCTTGAGGGCCACGCCGCCCTCGTCACCGGCTCATCACAGGGCATCGGAGCGGCCATCGCTCAGGGCTTGGAGGACTGCGGTGCCGCCGTCGTCAGACATGGCTTGCAGGACATGCCCGGATTGGCCGCATACGTCCCATGTGATGTATCCCCCCCCTCCGCGCCCGCACAGCTCATCGACTCCGCCTTCTCTCTCCAGCCCGCGCTCGATACCCTCATCTGCAATGCCGGCAGCTTCTTTGATACGCCCTTCCTCGAAATGACCGCCACCGAGTGGGAAAAGACCATCTCACTCAATCTCCGCGCCACCTTCTTTCTCGCACAAGCCTTTGCCAAAAAGCGCATCGCCCTTGGTGGAGGCGGCAGCATCGTCATCGTAAGCTCCACGAATGGCTTTCAAGCCGAGGCGGACAGCGTCGCTTATGACACGAGCAAAGGTGGGCTCGTCATGATGATTCGTTCGCTCGCGGTCTCACTCGCACCGCATGGCATCCGCGTGAACGGCATCGCCCCCGGCCTCATCCGCACACCGCTTACCGGCACCTGGATGGAGTCACGAGCCGATGATTTGCTGAAGCACTACGAAAAGAAAATCCTGCTCGGCAAAGTCGGTCAGCCATCCGACTGCGCCGGAGCCGTTGCCTTCCTCTGCTCGCTCGCAGCCAGCTACATCACCGGCGAAATCATCACCATCGATGGCGGCCTCACCACCACGCAGATCGGCAAACTATGAGCACTCCCTTTTCTCTCCAAAATCGCGACATCTGGGTCATCGGCGGAGCAGGCTATCTCGGCCAGGAAGTGGTCAAACTGCTCACCGAACTCGGAGCCTCAGTCTTATGTGCTGACCTCCCCGGCAAAGCCAAGGCAGCACCAGGAATCACACCCGCCGACCTCGACGCCGCCGACATCCCTGCACTGGGAAAATTCGTCTCCGATCAAATCGACGCTCGCGGCGTGCCGCATGGCCTCGTCATCATGACGTATGCCTCCACGGCCAAAAAGTTCGATGACCTCACCGCTGCTGATTTCGACCACGCGAACCACGGTAACCTCACCGCCACCTTCACGCTCGCCCGCGCCATCGGCAATGCCATGGCGGAGCGCGGCAGCGGCAGCCTCGTGCTCTTTTCCAGCATGTACGGCACTGTCTCCACCGACCCGCGCATCTACGAAGCCCCGATGAATCCGAACCCCGTCGAATACGGCGTCGGCAAGGCCGGTATCCAACAGCTCACACGCTACCTCGCCGTGCATTACGGCCCGCGCGGCGTCCGCTGCAATGCCATCAGCCCCGGCCCTTTCCCCAATCCGAACATCCAGGCCAATCAGCCCGACTTCATCAGCCGCCTCGCCCAAAAAGTGCCGCTCGGCCGCGTCGGCCAGTCGCCCGAGATCGCCGGAGCCGTCGCTTTTCTCGTCAGCGATGCTTCCACCTTCGTCACGGGCCAAAATCTAGCCGTCGATGGCGGTTGGACCGTGTGGTGATCTACACCGTCTCCCCGCGAACCAACTCCGGCATCAGCCGGATCGCCTTTGGCGGCGCTGTGCCCGTCTCGGCAAGTTGTCGCGCCGCCTTTGATACAGCATGGGCAAAGGGAGTCGGGCTCGCCGCATAGCGCGCCACCAGAGGAATCGTGTGCTCCAGGAATGTGTCATCGTCCCGCGAGATCACCGCCATGTCCTGCGGGATGCGATGTCCCCGCTGCATCAGATACATCATCACCGTCAGCACATGCGATGCACGCGCCACCAGGCAAGCCGTCGGCGGCTGGGGTGAGCGTAGCGCCTTCTCCAGCAATGCGCAGACATGTTGTGGCGTGCCATCGTGCCGTAGCACCTGCATCGCCACCTCACCTTGCAGCGCTTCGCTCAGACCCTGTTCGCTGTCCAGATCGCCGCCGTAATCGCCCGCCGAACGAATGAAAGCGATGCTGCGATGCCCACGCCGCCGAAGCAGCGTCCCCGCATGGCGGCACGTCGCACGGTAGTCCACATCCACCGATGGCAGCGCCACGCCCGCCATGCACGATCCTAGCACCAGACAAGGAAGCTGACGTTTCAGGAACCAGTTTTGCACAGGTTCCAGTGACCCAAAAAGCAGCCAGACTGAGGCAGGTGATCGTGTCGTCAGCGCCTCCAGCGCACGCGCAGGCTTCGCGGTGAAGCAGGCCTTGCTCACATGGATCTCCAGGCTGAAGCCCGCGCGCGAGAGCTGATCACGCAGCTCATCCACCATCACCACCGAGGCTGCCGACATCGCCAGCAATGGCCGTGAGGTGATGGCTGCGATCACTTTGCTCGTCGTGCCGCGCTTCTTTGACTGGCTCATCTTGATCTGCCGCCGCTGACGTCCCGTCACCTCCAGCAGTCCCTCGCGTTGCAGTTCATCCAGCGCCGCGCGCACCGTGCTGCGGCTCACTTGCAGTCGAGCGCACAGCTCGCGCTCACCCGGCAGATGCCCCTGCCAATGCCCCTCCTCCATCGACTCACGCAAGCTCTGCGCTGTCAGCTCAGCAAGTGAGAGACGCTGCGGTAATTTGGGTCCTGTCAGAGGTGAAGTCATTATCTGGTGTGGGAAACAGACCAGAAGCATACGCCCGTCCATCCTCGTTTGAAAAGCCTCTTCATCACCCACCATGAATCTCACCTCATCGCTGCTGGCTGCACTCCTCCTCAGCAGCATTCCATCACTCGCATCTGAAAGCGTCATCACGCTCAATGTCGAGCCGACCAAGGAACACCCGCGCAACTCCGAAGGCTCATTCGCCACACTCACGTCTGGGCGTGTCATCTTCATCTACTCGCAGTTCTACGGCGGCGCAGCAGATGAGAGCCCCGCACGCCTCGTGCGCATTCATTCCGATGACCAAGGCCGCACTTGGAGTGCGCCCGTGACCGTCGTGGAAAACACCGGTGGCAACAACGTGATGAGTGTCTCACTCCTGCGCCTCGCCAGCGGCAAGCTCGCGATGTTTTACTGCCTCAAAAATAGCTGGCTCGACTGTCGCCCGCACATGCGCCTCTCCACCGACGACGGCACCACTTGGAGCGATGCCAAACTTATCCAGCAAGCCCCCGGCTACTTCGTTTTAAACAACGACCGCGTCATCCAACTCACTACGGGTCGCCTCATCGTCCCGCTCGCCTTCCACCGCTCACGCGGCAGCGATCCACACTCCAGCAAGTCCTTCGATGCACGCGCCATCGCCATGTGGATCTACTCCGACGACGAAGGTACCACCTGGACCGAATCCTCAAGCTGGTGGGCCATGCCCGTGCCCAGCGGCAGCGGCTTGCAGGAACCCGGCGTCGTCGAACTCGCCGACGGCAGCATCTTCTCCTGGTGCCGCACCAGCAATGGCGGCCAATACGGCTTCCGCTCCACCGACGCGGCCAAGACCTTCTCACCACCCGAGCCCACCGAGATGAAGTCACCCAATGGCCCCGCCAGCATCAAGCTTCTTCCTGGCAGTAGCGACCTCCTCGCCATCTACAACGACCACTCCGGCATGTTCCCTTTCCCGCCGAAGAAGCGCAATCCCTTCGTCGCCGCCATCTCCGCCGACGGCGGCAAAACCTGGCCACAGCGTAAGCTCATCGAAAGCGACCCCGACGGCCTCTATCACTACACCGCCATCCATTTCATCGGCGACGCCATGCTCATCGGTTACTGCGCTGGCGATAGCAAAGTCGGAGCCTTGAATCGTCTCCGCATCCGCCGCATCACGCTCGACTGGCTGCGGTAGCCGAAATTTCGAATCAAGTCACACGCGACTCATGAAACACAGCCTCGCCATGACCGCCCTCCAAGGGAACGCCATGAAACCCACGCTCACCCTTCTCGCCACCCTGCTGCTCGCGCCACTTGTAGCTTTCGCCCAAGCCGAACCCAAAGTCGCGAAACGCGCCTCGGAGTCAGCGTCCGCCGCCGCCGCATCGACGAAGCAGCGGACAACGCCTTTCAAACTGGAAGCGCTCGTGGATTTCCCTGATGACGCGCTGCTCGCAGGCATCACGATCACACCTCAGCACGTTGATTCCATGATGCGGTGCCTGAAGGAACTGGGTGTGCAGCGCGTGAGTTGGGCTTACTACGGTGACGGGCATGGCGGGATGATCTGCCCGACCGGATTCGCCACCGACTATCAGGGCGGTTGGAAACATTACGACGCGACGCGACGCAGTTTGGCCAATCCGCTGAAGGCTGCTGTGGAAGCGGGGCATCGTCACGGCCTGGAGGTTTACGCCTACTTCAAGCCCTATGAAACGGGCGCTGGATTGCTGTTCCCTGAAGGCAGTCCGGAGGCGAAGACCATGGGCCTGCTGCCACACGTCGGCGGTCGTCTTGGCTGGCTGGATCCTTTCATCAAGAACCACCCCGAACTGCGTGTGAAGCGACGCGCCGACGACTTGCCAACCGGCATCGATCAGGCAGTCGTGTCTTCCCTCCGCCTGATCAAAAAGGACGACTCGCCCACTCGCATTACGAAAGAGCGCCTCCAACTCTGGACCAGTGATACCAACTGGCAATACCAGCAGGCGAAGCCGGATTTCACTTTCACCGACACCGTTGAAAAGGCCCCGCGCGATGTGTGTGACAATCGAGGAAACGTGCTGACCCACGCCGGTCAGTCTGTCCGGGTGCTGACTCTGTCGGGCCTGAACTTGACCAGCAAGCAGGTGCTGATCACCACTGACTTTGCCGACGACGCCCCCGATTTTGTCAATGCAGGCACTTCCATACTGGAGGTCATCGACAGCCATGGGCGTGTAATCCCGGTCGAGATTGCTTCTGGTGCGAGCGTCTGGTGCTCGTCTCTTCAAAATTTTCGGTCAGCCGGGCTGAACTTCGACTACGGCTTGGGTGCCGCATCGCTCTCCCTCGACCGACCCAACGCGAACGGCAAGCAGGGCCTCATCGCCTTCACCAAGGGCCGCAATCCATATCTCTGCGGAGCCCTTTGCGAAACCGAACCACAGGTTCAAAAGTTTTGGCTCCAGTGCCTGGATGAAATGATCGACGCTGGCGTGGATGGCGTCGATTTCCGCGAGGAAAACCACAGCATGATGACGGATCATCCCGAGGATTATGGCTTCAACAAAGTCATCCTCGATCAGTGCGGCGATCTGAAAGACGAAGCGCTGACCGGGAAGATCGCCGAGGTCCGTGGTCGTGCTTACACCGATTTTCTGCGCCAATGCAAAAGTCGGCTGACGGCCACGGGCAAGCGCATGCGCTACAACCTGCAAGCGGATTGGTTCCGATCCGGGCGGCCCGCTGAACGAGCACTGGCCTATCCGGCGAACATGACTTGGGAATGGCCCAAATGGATCGCAGAGGGGCTGATGGACGAGGCGATCCTGCGCTTTTATCACTTTCAACATGCGGCCATTCTGAACGATCCGGTGAGCCGGGACATGATCGAGCGCTGCCAGCAGCACGGCATCCCGGTAACCTTCAATCAATACATCAACCGCTCCGGCACCAAAGGCTCCGAGGTGCCTGCACAAGCGCGGCGAGTCCGTGCCGATGGTCGTTTCAATGGATTCATCCTCTACGAAACTTCGGACTTCCTGCGCTTCGACACTGAGGGAGGGTGTTCAGATACCTGGCCAGCCCTGAAAATGCTACAAAACTAGACTGCCCAATGAATCATTTTCTCCGCCGCGACTTTTGCCGGTTCCCTGGCACGCTGGCGCGGATCAACTCCCTCCACATTGATGTGGGCCTTTTGCAAAAATGACTCCTGCCATGAACCGACGAAAATTCATCACCAGCAACACAGGCACGCTCGCTGCGTCTTTGCTTTCGGCCTCAGCAGCAGACGCCAAACCGAAAACAGTCTGGGGCATCGCGGAGCTTTGGCAGTGGCTGTATGAGAAGCAGCAAACCAGCGGGCGCGACTCCGCAGACTGCCTACAAGCCCATCTCGATCACAGCATCCGTCACGTCATGTGGGCGCTCGGGCGCAGCACGCTCGACTATCAAAGCTCTCTGCCCACCTCCACGATGTATGCAGGTGATACACGGCCCGAGACGAAGGTCATCGGCGATTCGTTTCGTCACGAGTGCTCGCTGCGTGCCGCTTTGGCCTTCGCCGAGAAAAACGACATGGTCATCTATGGACGGCTCGGCATGAATCGTCACTATGGCGACTCCCTCGGCGGTGGTTTGCGCTCGAAATACATCGCCGCTCATCCCGAGTGGATGGAGCGACATCGTGGCGGTCAGGTGGACGGCACCAAGGTCAGCTTTGCCATTCCCGAGTATCGAGCCGAGCGCATCGCCGTGCTGCTGGAGGTCGCGCAAATCGGTGCGCATGGCCTTTGCCTCGACTTCTGCCGGCAGCCGCCCATCGCACGCTATCATCCGCAGATCCTCGATCCATGGCTGAAGGCAGGTCATGCCGATCCGCGGCCGATGCGCGTCGGCTCGCCCGAGTTCCTCGCGTGGGCGCAGCATCGCGCTGATTTCGTGAATCTCTTCATGCGCGATCTCCGCGCCCAGCTCCGCGATCTGGAGAAAAAAACGAAGCGTAAGGTGCCCGTGCTGGTCCGCATCCCCGAGGCCACGCTGGACCTGAACTTGATGGAAGGCCTCGATCTCCGCACCTGGCTCAAAGAAGGTTGGGTGGATGAAATCGCCCTCGATCCGCTCTGGATCTGGGACTTCGATTATCCCGACACCGCCCGGCCCTATGTCGAACTTGCCCGCGTCCATGGCGTCAAGATTCATGGCGGTGCCAACACCGTCACCGGCAAAGGCGTCACGGCGAACGCACGCGGCTTTCTCGAAAGGATCGCTCGAAACTACGACGAAGGCGTGGATGGCATCGCCCTTTTCCAGACCGACGCGGCGGTCATCGATCCTTCCCTCAAAGCCTTGCTCGGCCCTCTGTTTCCACATCTCGCCGATGCCGCCACCGTCTCCGAGAAGCTCTCCGCAGCCCGAATCAAACAGCCGCAGATGAGCGAGAGCGAGCGCCACTTCGGCCTCGACAATCACAGCCTGCTTCCCCAACTCGGCAGAGCTCCCCGCCTCAGCCTCGACACCCTTTAAATCCACCCCACACCCACTCCATGAGACGCTCCAAAGTCCTCGCCAAGCTCCGCGCTGGCAAAGTCGCCCGCATCTGCTGCACCGGCTCGCCCATCGCCTTCTTCCCCGCCGTCGCGGCGCACTATCACTACGACGGCATCTGGCTCGATGGCGAACATCGCGCCTGGGAGGCTCGTGAAATCGAAACCATGCTTGGACGTCATCACGCCGCTGACATCGACTGCATGTGGCGTCCGCCCACGAAGGAAAAAAACGGCCTCTACCGCCTGCTCGAAGATGGCGCGGCTGGTTTGATGATCCCGCACGTCGCCACTGCCGATGAAGCCCGCGCTTTGGTCCAGGCCATCAAATTTCCCCCGCTCGGTGACCGCGGCTTCTGCGGCGGCGGACGCGATGCCGATTACTGGATCGGCAAACCCGACGACTACACCGATCAAGCCAATCGCGAGACCTTCCTCACCGTCCAAATCGAAACACCCACTGCGCTCGAAAACGCCGAAGCCATCGCCGCCGTCCCCGGCGTGGACATTCTCTTCCTCGGCCCCGGCGACATGTCCCTGCGCCTCGGCTGCACACCTGCCGTCAATGATCCTGTCATGATGGACGTGCAGAGGCAAATCGCCGCCGCCTGCCAAAAGCACGGCAAAGCTTGGGGCCGCCCCGTCGGCACCGCCGCCGATGCCAAGACGCTCATCGACCTCGGTGCCCAATTCATCGTCCACGGCGCCGAATTCAGCGCCGTCTGCGCCCACTTCGCCGCCTGTTCCTCCGACTTTGATTCGATTCTCGGCGAAGTCGGAGGCACGCCTGCGATTCCTGAGGGCAAAACCTACTGAGCTGAGCGCAGGTAATGACAAGATTCGTTGAGAAGCCGTGGGAGGAGGTTTCGTTACACTTCCTGATTCTACATGAAGCACTCCTACCTCACCGCTCTCCTCGCGTTCATCACTCTCGGCTGCTCGTCACTTTCCGCCGCCGACTTCCGGCTCGCATCGGCGCTCTCGGACCATATGGTGCTTCAGCGTGAGAAACCGGTTGCCGTCTGGGGCTGGGCGGATGCGGGTGAGAGCGTGACGGTCTCCTTTGCAGGTCAGTCGAAGTTCGCTACGGCGGGCACGGATGGCAAATGGTCGTTGAAGCTCGATGCGCTCGCGGCGAGTGAAGAATCTCGCACGCTCGTCGTCACGGGGAAGGACGGCCACAAGCTCGAGGTGAAGGACGTGCTCGTTGGCGAGGTCTGGCTCGGCTCGGGGCAGTCAAACATGGCGATGACGGTCGCGGGTTGTTACCACTTCGATGAGGAAAGGGCGGCGGCGAAGTTTCCACTGATCCGTCATTATCGCGAAAGCTCCGGTCCCGCAGAGCAGCCGCAGGCCGAGGGCAAAGGTGCATGGCACACATGCGCGCCGGACACCGTCGGGGGCTTCTCTGCCGCGCTGTATTTCTTTGGACGCGAGATTCACCGTGAAGTCGGCGTGCCTGTCGGTCTCATCAATACCTCCGTCGGTGGCACGCCCATCGAATCCTGGGTCGCCGCCGAGGTGCAGTCCTCCGATCCAGAGACGAAGACGAACTACGACACGCGCCTGGAGGCCCACCGGAAGTTCGATCCCGCGCAGGCTCCCACTTTGCATCAAAAGCAGCTCGCCATCTGGAAAGCCGCGTCGGAGAAGGCCAAGGCCAACGGCACGCCCTTCGTCGTCCCCGCACCGAAGGACCCGCTCGCCATGCACAAGCTCAAAGGCGGCCCCGCGGGTCTCTTCAATGGCAAGGTCGTCAATCTCGTGCCTTACACGCTGCGCGGAATGCTTTGGTATCAAGGCGAAGGCAATGCCAACAGCAATCCGGGTCTTTACCACAAGCAGCTCACGCAGCTCGTCACCAGTTGGCGCACGCTTTGGAAAGACGAGGTGCCCTTCGCGTGGGTGCAGCTCCCCAACTTCACCTCGCCCGGCGAAGGTTGGCCGCGTGTGCGTGAATCCATGCTGAAGACGCTCGCTCTGCCGAAGACCGGCATGGCTATCACCATCGACCTCGGCGATGCAAAGGACATCCATCCGAAGAACAAGCAAGACGTCGGCAAGCGACTCTCCTTCTGGGCGCTCGGCACCGTCTATGGCAAAAACGTCCCCGCCATCAGCGGCCCGCTGGCCTCAGGCTTTACCATGAATGGCCCGGCGATCACCGTCTCCTTCAAACATGCCAACGGTGGCCTCAAATCCATCAGCGGCGGCCCGCTCACCGGCTTCCAAATCGCCGCTGCCGATCAGCAGTGGAAGCCCGCCGAAGCCAAGATCGTCGGCGAGACGGTCGTCGTCAGCAGCGCTGAGGTCGTGCAGCCCTTCGCCGTTCGCTACGCCTGGAAAGACTGGCCCGATTACAGCCTCGCCAATGGTGCTGGATTGCCCGCGTCGCCCTTCCGCACGGATGACTGGCCTGTGCCTGCTCCGAAGAAGTGATGGCCCACGGAACACACGGAATACACGGATGATGAAACCCAACGACAAAAATATGCAGACAAAAATATGCAGACTCGAACACCATTTTTCTGTCTCACATTTTTTTGTCTTATCACCTCACTGCACGCCGCCGAGCCCGTCACCAACTCCATCGGCATGAAGCTCGTGCGAATCGAGCCGGGCACGTTCACGATGGGCCAGGACGGGCCGCCGATGAAGGATTATCTGCGGCAGAAGCGGTTTGGCGAGATGCACAAGGACATCGACCGGATCGACTTCGATGAGAAGCCCGCGCATCAGGTCACAATCACGCAGCCGTTTCACATCGGCGTCACCGAGGTCACGGTGGCGCAGTTTCGACAGTTCGATCCCGAGTTCAAAAAGAAGGATCCGAAGTCGAAGCCAGCCGACGATGATGCGGCGAGCGGCGTGACTTGGGACAAAGCGGTGGCGTTTTGCGAATGGCTCACGAAGAAGGAAGGCAAGACGTATCGCCTGCCGACCGAGGCGGAGTGGGAGTATGCCTGCCGCGCTGGCACGACGACGCTTTTCCACACGGGCGACACTTTGCCAGATGCCCATCAGAAGTGGTTTGGTGAGGACAACTTCCGAGCTGTGTATTTCCCGTCCGGACCGATGCCGCGTGAGTATGACTGGCGGAATGTCGGGAAGCCCGCGGCGAGCTTGAAGCAGGGACAAATCATCGGCCTCGATCACCCGGTGGAGGAATCGAAGGCGGGTGGCACGGGTTCCTTACGCGTGGCGCAAAAGACCCCGAACGCCTGGGGCCTGCACGACATGCATGGCAACTTGGCCGAGTGGTGCAGCGACTGGTATGGGCCGTATGAAAGCGGCTCGCAGACCGATCCGCTCGGTCGCGCCGATGGCGACTGCCGCGTCTTTCGCGGTGGATTTCATTCCTCCATGATCCGCTTCCTGCGCTCGGCGAATCGCGGCTCGTGGGTGACGAACTCCGCGAGCGAACGCATTGGCTTCCGCGTCGTGCAGGGTGAGCTTCCGAAGGGAAAAACGCTCCCCGTGGCCACGCTGCCGCTGAACGCACAAAACGTGAACCAGCGTGATGCGGACACTCCTGTCCGCATCGACTCCACGGACAAGAGCGTCCGTGTCACAGCGGACGCGCCTTTCTTTGACGGCCCGAAGCCCTTCGTTCGCATCCCCGAGGGCGCAGTCGGCCCCGTGTTCATCAGCCAGAATCACAGTCCGTCCATCACCGAGTGCCCGAATGGCGATTTGCTCGCGGTTTGGTTCTCCACCCTCGGCGAGACCGATCTCACCACCGCGAACGCCGCATCGCGCCTGCGCTTCGGCGCGAAGGAATGGGAGCCTGCTTCCGCCTTTTGGGATGCGCAGGACGTGAACGATCACGCACCCAAGGTCTGGTGGGATGGCGACAAGACGATCATCCACATCGTCGAAGGCCGACAGCATGGCGACATCCTGATCCGCCGCTCCACCGACAACGGCGTTACCTGGTCGAAGGCCGAAGTGATGCGGGCACACGGGGAGTCAGCCAGCAATCCCATCCGTACGAAGGAAGGCGTCGTCGCGATCCCATTCGACTCCGCTGGCCTGTCCATCAGCCGCGACAACGGTAGGACCTGGAGCGAGACCGGGCGGCATCGGCGCGGCTCGGAAGACATTCAGCCCGGAGGCAAGGGACCTTTCATCG
>NZ_JBILYB010000170.1:0-11914 GCF_044378005.1 Prosthecobacter sp. | reverse complement strand
CCTCCGCTCTTGGTGGCGACGGTTTTCACATACGAGACCTCGCCATGGCCGGCGGGGCCGTAACAAACGAGCTGATCATTGGCCGCACCACGCAGAGTCAGATCGTAGAGGCAGCCCGGCGAGACGCCATCGGGCCCGTAGAAGGTGCTCATGTTCGCCCGGCGGAGAGGCGCATTGTGGGAGATGGTGGCCTCCACCTTGTCACTGCGCAGCACGAAGTCACCGCGGATGCCGTCGGCCTCCTTGCCTTTGGGGAGTTCCACCTCACGGCCGAGTGCCGCCTCGAAGACCTCGGCAGCATGGAGTGTGGTGAGGGATAAAACAGAGAGAGCGAGGAACGTGCGCATGGGGTTGGGGAAAATGAGGAGCACCTAGAACGGGCCTCGCTCACCATCTCTTCCTGTCGTTCCCGACACATCGCGCCGCCTTTTTGCTTCCCATTTCCTCCGGCGCTGGGTAGAGCGTGCAGCGTCATGAATGCCCGCATCATCTTGGTCCTCGTCTCCTGCATCCTCAGCATCGCCACCGGTCTCGTTTTATCCCGAGGCAAAGGCGGCTCCTCTGCTGCGGCCAAAGGCTCCGGCAAACCCGTCATCGGCCTGAGCATGGACACACTGAAAGAGGAGCGCTGGATCGCGGATCGTGATCTCTTCATCGCCCAGGCCGAGGCACTCGGCGCGCAGGTGGAGGTGCGCTCGGCGAATAGCGACGACACCCGCCAGCTCCGCGATGTGGAAAGCCTCATCACCGCCGGGGTCGATGCCCTCGTCATCATCCCTCACAACGGTGCCGCCATGGCCCGCGCCGTCGAGATGGCCCATGCAGAGGGCATCCCCGTCCTGTCCTACGACCGCCTCATCACCGATGCCGAGACGGACCTCTACATCACCTTTGACAACATCAAGGTCGGCGAACTCCAGGCCAAGTTCCTTGCCGACAAAATCCCCGCCGGTGGCAAGATGCGCCTCATCCGCATCTACGGCGCGAAAACGGACAACAACGCCAAGCTCTTCAAGCAAGGCCAGGATAACATCCTCCAACCGCTCATCGACGCAGGCAAAGTCGAGGTCGTCTTCGAAGACTGGGCCGAGGACTGGAAGCCCGAGAACGCCAAGAAGATCACCAACGCCGCCATCACCAAAGCTGGGCAGAACATCGATGCCATCCTCGCCAGCAACGACGGCACGGCGGGCGGAGCCATCCAGGCACTGATCGAAGAAGGCCTCGCCGGTAAAGTCATCGTCACTGGCCAAGACGCCGACCTCGCCGCCTGCCAGCGCATCGTCGCCGGCACACAAACGATGACCGTGTACAAGCCGCTCACCCAACTCGCCAAACGTGCTGCCGACCTCGCCTTCAAACTCGCCAAACGCCAGCCCCTCATCGCCAAAGCAGAGACGGACAATGGCAAAGTCGCCGTGCCCAGCGTGCTGCTGGACATCGTCGCTGTGACCAAAGACAATATCCGCGACACCGTCGTGAAGGACGGGTTCCGCAAAGAAACCGAAGTCTTCGCCAAGTGACCTTTCGAAGTCTGGTTCCTCCCCTGAGGTATGATCCGAGCCCTCCTCCTCACACTCCTCGCCACATCTCTTCACGCCGAGAATCTGCGGCTGGCTGAAAATGGGCGCGCACTGCTCCCCATCGTCGTTTCTGAGCAGACCCAGGGCATCGGCATCGAACTCGCCGCCATGCTCCAGCGCATCACAGGGGCGGCATTCATGGTGGAAACGGCAGTCGTGCCGCGTTGCATCCTGCTCAGTCTCAATCCCGCCACGATCCCCATCACGGCTCGCGAGGACTACTCCATTCGTTCGGAGAAGGACCGGCTCGTCATCATCGGCAACTCGCCGCAGGCCGTGGAGCATGCGGTGTGGGATCTACTGCATCGCCTCGGCTTCAGGCAGTTCTTTCCTGGCAAAATCTGGGAGATCGTTCCGCACCTGCCATCACTGGGCATCGACATCGACGTCACTGAATCGCCCGACTACCACGCGCGGCGAATTTGGGCTGGATTTGGTTATCTCAAAGAACGCGATGCCGTCTATGACGAATGGAATCGCCGCAACCGGGCCACCTCGGGCATCACCCTGAGCACCGGTCATGCCTACGATGGCATCATGAAACGCCACGAGGCCGAGTTTGCCAAGCATCCCGAATACCTCGCGCTCGTGGAGGGCAGGCGCCAGAAGCCGAAGTTCTGCACCGCGAATGCCGATCTGCGGAAACTCGTAGTGGCAGATGCCCTGGCTCAGTTTGCCAAAGACCCGACGCTCGACTCCATCTCCTGCGATCCGAGCGATGGCGGCGGCTGGTGTGAATGCAGCGACTGCGCGAAGATCGGCAGCGCGAGTGATCGCGCGCTGCTGCTGGCGAATGAAGTCGCTGAGGCCGTGAATGCGAAACATCCGGGCCGCTTCATCGGCATGTATGCCTACAACGAGCACTCGCCGCCGCCCTCCATCGAGGCGCATCCGCAGGTCGTCATCAGCGTGGCCACCGGCTTCATCCGTGGCGGTTACACCATCGACCAGCTCATCTCGGGCTGGCAGGCCAAAACGAAGACACTCGGCATCCGTGAATACTACAGCGTGAACACCTGGGATCGTGATCTTCCCGGTGCAGCACGCGGTGGGAACCTCGATTACCTGCGCACCACCATTCCGCACTTTCATCAAAGCGGGGCGCGCTTCATGTCGGCGGAATCCAGCGACAACTTCGGCCCCAACGGCCTCGGTTATTACCTCGCCACGCGCATGATGTGGGACGTGAAGGAGGCAAAGAACGTCGAAGCCCTCGTCGCCGACTTCCTCGATAAATCCTTCGGCCCCGCCAGCGCACCGATGGCGAAGTTTTATACCTTGCTCGATGGCACGAAGCGCCAGGCCCTCAGCGATGACCTGCTCGGCAGAATGTATCGCCTGCTCGATGAAGCGCACTCTTTGAGCAACGACGCCGCCATCCGCGCACGTCTCGGCGATCTCACGCTCTACACCCGCTACGTGGAGCTGTATCACGACCACGCCTCCACTCAGGGAAAGGAACGGCAGGCCGCCTTCGAGCAGCTCTTCCGCTTCATCTGGCGCATCCGCCACACCGGCATGGTGCATGTGAAAGCCCTCTGGCGTGATCTGCCGAATCGCGACAAAGCCATCGCCCTGCCCGAGCTCGCTAAATACAGCGATCCCGACGCCACGAACCCCTGGAAGTCCGACGAAGCCTTCACCGCCGATCAGATCACAGCCTTCATCCGCGATGGCATCGCAAAGCGGAAGCTGCTCGACTTCACGCCCGTCTCCTTCAGCACCAAACTCATCCCCGCGACGGCCTTGAAGCTTCCCCAAGTGCCGCGAGGCAATGCCGGCATCTACCTGCGCGGCGTGCGCGATTTCTGGACGTGGATCAACAAAGAGCCCGCCACGATCAAGCTCACCGGACAGGCAGGCATCATCTACCCAAACCGAGGCACCGCAAAGGTCGCCCTCTTCCCGCTCGCCGAAGCGGAACTCAAGTCCGTGGCTCACTTCGAGATCCCACCGGACAAGGCCGAGCACGCTATCGAACTGCCAACCAAGTTCCCTGGCCTGCACCGAATCGAAGTCAGCGATGCCACCCAGGGCACCCTCATCACCTGGCCCGATGGCATCCCCATGACCATCATCAGCAGCCAGGAGCAACCCGCGAAGCTCTTTGGCCGCTGGCATCTCTATTTCTATGTGCCGAAGGGCACGAAGATCATCGGCGGCTTCAGCGAAGGTGCGGGCCTCCTGCTCGATCCTTCCGGCAAAACTGCCCACACGTTCCCCGACAAACCCGGCTACTTCAGCATCCCCGTGCCCGCTGGCGAAGACGGTAAGCTCTGGAGCTTCAAGCACAGCGCTGGAAATCGCCACCTCATGACCGTGCCGCCCTGTCTCGCACGAGATGCCAGCGAGCTTCTGCTGCCCGAAGAGGTCATCCTCAAAGATGCCACGCCATGAAATCGACAATCATCCAGCAGCCGCCACTCCGGCTCATCGCCGTCAAAGCCAAGTCCTTCCCCGAAGGAATCCGCGCCGCATGGCAGGAGATTGAGGCAAAGCGGAAGATCAAAGGCCGCAAAGCCTACGGCGTGATCCGCGAAGGCGAATACTTCGCCGGACTCGTCTCCGATGGAGACCTCGAAGAACGCGTCACCGGCCTGCCCGTGATCGAAGTCCCCGGCGGCCCGTGTGCCCGCATCAAGCTCGAAGACTGGCAGAACCACATCACGGAACTCGGTCAGCTTTTCGCCCAGATGGCCTCCGAGCATGAAGCCGACCCCTCACGACCCGCGCTGGAGTTCTACCGCAGCTTCACCGAGCTGCATCTGCTGCTGCCGGTGAAGGCTTGATCACTTCACAAACCGGAACTCCGGGGTGGCCCAGAGCGTCTGGATCAGGCGGGCCCAGGCATCGCGGATTTCGTCGTCGGTGGCGTTGCCGGAGATGGAGGCTTCGAGGTAGTCGCGGGCAAGATCGAGTTCCTTGGCATTGGGTTCACGACTCAGCGAGTAACGGTAGGCGAGCTGGAGGCGCTCGGGGGTTTCTTTGGCTTCGCCAAGGACGCGGGTGGCGGCGGAGCGGGCTTGCTCGATGACCTTGGGGTTATTCATCAAGAAGAGGGCCTGCGTGGCGACGGTGCTGGTGGTGCGCTGGCCGATGGGCTGGTTGATGTCGGCGAAGTCGAAGACCTCAAACAAGGGATGGCGCACGTTGCGGAAGGCGGCGGTGTAAACACTGCGGCGGGTGTCATCGAACTTGAAGCCGTATTCGAGGATCTGGATCTTCTGATCATTGGAGTCCACCTTCCCTGCCCCGCCGACATTCGGACCGCCGAACGTGGTCTCCATCGTTCCCGCCGCGACGAGCATGGCATCGCGGATGCACTCGGCATCAAGACGCTTGCGGTTCATGTGGGAGAGCAGGCGGTTGTCGGGATCTGTTTGTAGTTCGGGCTTTAGCCCGTTCTCTGAACCTTCCTGACGGGCTGAAGCCCGAACTACGGACGATGACTGCCGATACGTCCGGCTCATGACCATCTCCTTCACGAGCTGTTTGAGGCTCCAGCCTTCCTCCATGAACTTCACGGCGAGGTAGTCGAGCAGTTCGGGATGCGAGGGAGCCTCGCCCGTGCTGCCGAAGTTGTCGGTGGTGCGCACGATGCCGGCACCGAACAACCAATGCCACACACGGTTCACCATCACGCGGGAGGTGAGTGGATTGCTGCGACTGGTGAGCCATTGGGCAAATTGGAGGCGTCCGCTTTGGTCGGCGGGGATCGCGGGCACATCGCCCTTCATCGCGACTTGCAGGAAGCCGCGTGGCACAGGAGCACCGAGATTGCGAATGCTGCCACGGATGTGGATGCGGGCATCTTCAGGTTGCTCGTCATCGGCCACGGTCATGGCTTCAGGACGAGTGGGTGCGGTCTTCTTGATCTCTTTGATCTGCTTCTCGAGTTCACTGAGACGAGTCTTGAGTTCCTTCTCCGCCGTCGATGCTTTCTTCGCGGGCATGTCCGGCATGTCGGCCTCGGCGGGCAGGAACTGCACGGCATCGACGGTCACATATCCCTCGGCCCCGGCATTGGAGATCATGACAAAGTTCTGCCCGGTGGCCTCGAAGCGCCAGGTGCCGATGCTGATGAATTGCAGCCCGTTGAAGGCTTCGGTGGCTTCTTTGAAATACACGAGGTCCTCGCCATCGGCATGAAGCACGGTGGCCGGGATGCGCTCGGCGCGACCAGGACCGCCGCTGTAAGCCACACGGACTTCATAGCGTCCCGCGACCGGCAGCTTCGGTGTGAAGGTCATCGTCTTCTCACCGCGATTACGGTTCAGGTCATGCGAATACCCGCCGCCGACGAAGGGGGGATACATGCTGGAGAGCTTCCACTCGCCGACCTTCTGCGCCTCGCTGTCATCGACAACGACTCCGGGCAGATCCGTGGTGCTGAGGCTCTTCTTTTTCCGCAGAGCGACGCTGCCAGCATCACGAAGCTGATCTTTAAGCAAGGCGGCTTCCTTTTCGAGCTTCCCGAGCACGCCTTCAAACTTCACGAGCTGCGCCTCATGCTCGCCATCGAAGGGCAGCGGCGTGTCGATCCAGTGGGCGACGTTGTCGGTGTAGTTCTTGAGCGTCTTCGTGCTGCGCAGGATGCCAGCGAGCGCGTAGTAGTCGCGCGTGGGGACGGGATCGAACTTGTGATCGTGGCAGCGCGCGCAGCCGATGGTCATGCCGAGGAAGGACTTGCCGAGGGTGTCGAGCTGCTCGTCCACGATGTCCATGCGCAACATGCCTTTGTCCTGCTCCTCGTAGTTCGTTGGGCCGAGGGTGAGGAAGCCGGTGGCGGTGAGCTGACGACGACGCTCAGCGGCATTCTTTGATGGCAGAAGATCTCCAGCGATCATCTCGGTGATCATGCGATCCAGCGGCACGTCATCGCGGATCGACTCGATGAGGTAGTCGCGGAAGCGCCACGCGTCTTTGAACGGCAGCGAGCGACCACCGCCCGAAGACTCAGCGAAGCGCGAAAGGTCCATGAAGTGCGAGGCCCAGCGTTCGGCGAAGGCAGGCGTCGCGAACTGTCGCTCGATCTCGGCCTTGAGATCCTTGATCTCAGTCTTCTCGGGCGGAAGGCCAATCAGATCAAAGGACAAGCGGCGGAGAAACGTGGCGTTGTCAGCATCGGGCGCGGGTTGCAGGCCATGGGCTTCCAGCTTTGCCAAAATGAAGCGGTCGATGTCGTTCGCGGGCCAGTCGGATTTCTTCACGGCTGGCGGGGCTGATTTCTGCGGCACTTGGAAGGACCAGAAGCTGCCGTCCACCTTTGGCTGCGAGCCATGCTTTGCACCGCCGGGGATCTCGTTGCGGGGATCATGCGCGCCGCTGGAGATCCAGGTTTTCAGGTCGGCCATGTCCGCTTCGGAGAGCTTCTTCTTCGGCGGCATCTTGAGATCGCGGTCCTCGTAACTCACGGCCTTCCAGAGCAGGCTTTCCTCGGCCTTGCCGGGAATCAGCGTGGGGCCGGAGTCACCGCCATTTTTCCAGCCTGCCTGATGATCGAGGCGAAGGCTTCCCTTCTGCTTGTCCGGGCCGTGGCAGTCGATGCAATGCTCGATCAACAGCGGGCGGATGCGCTTTTCAAAGAACTCCTGCTGCTCCGCCTGATCAGACACTGCCCCGTGCATCATGGCGGGGGCAAAAAGACAGGCGATCAGAAGGGTGTTTCTCATGCGGGGCCTACGCTAACGCCTCCGCTGAAAGCCCTCTTTCAGGGGGTGGCTGTTCGCAGATCGCAGACACAGGCATCGACTTGCCTTTCTCCGCTGGCAGAGGGTCCTGAAGCACTCGTCATTCACCGCCTCAAAGCCTGATGCTTCTTGCGGAATCTGCCCTCTCCAGTCTATCTGTGATTTTCCCGCATGAGCGCCCCCTCCTCCTCCCCAGCCTACCGTCCTGACATCGACGGCCTGCGTGGGATCGCCGTGCTGCTCGTGGTGCTCTTTCATGCGCACATCACCTTTCGTGGCGGCTTCGTGGGCGTGGATGTCTTCTTCGTCATCTCCGGCTACCTCATCACCACGCTCATGATGAAGGACTTCGCCGCAGGCACCTTCAGCCTCGTGGATTTCTGGGAGCGCCGCATCCGCCGCATCTTCCCCGCCCTGGCCGTGATGACCCTTTTCACCGTGGCGGCTGGCGCGGTGCTGCTATTCCCTGATGCGCTGCAAAAGCTCGGTGCCTCCTTGGTCGCGCAGGTCCTGCTCATCTCGAATCTCTACTTCTGGAATGACTCGTCCGGCTACTTCGCCGGTCCTGCGGAGGAGCAGCCGCTGCTGCACACTTGGTCGCTGGCCGTGGAGGAGCAGTTTTATCTCTTCATGCCATTGCTCTGCCTGCTGCTCTTCCGGCGCTGGTCCTCACGCCAGGGACAGCAGACGCTGAAGGCCGCCTGCCTGCGCGTCTTCACCGTGCTGCTCGGGCTCGGCTTTCTCTTCTCCATCGCCGCCACCTGGTGGGATGCTCACACCGCCTTCTACTGGCTGCCCATGCGGGCCTGGGAGCTGCTGCTCGGTGCCTGCCTGGCCTGCCTGCCGGACACCAGGCCCGTCCTCACCGACCGCCGCCGCACCCTGCTTGCCGCTGCCGCGCTCCTCACCATCATCATCGTCGGTGCGGTCTATGACAAACGCACCCTCTTCCCCGGTCTCGCCGCCCTGCCACCCTGCCTCGCCACGGCGGCGCTCATCTGGGTGGGAAATCCCCTCTTCGGTGGCAACCCCGTCTCCCGCCTTCTCGCTTCCCCGCTGCTCGTCAAAGTCGGGCTCGTCTCGTATTCTTTCTACCTCTGGCACTGGCCGGTGCTCGCCTACATGAACTACCTGAACACCGGCTCCAAGGATGACATCCCGAGGTCCGTGCGCGTCCTGGTCATGGGACTGGCCTTCGGCATTGCCTGGGCTTCGTGGCGCTGGGTCGAGACACCTGTCCGCCGTCGTTTGTGCTTCAAAACACGGCGTTCCCTCTTCACCGCCGCCCTCAGCCTCATGGCCCTCATGCTCGCCACAGGTGCCTGGATTGACCGCTCCGCCGGGCTGCCTGATCGCCTCGAACCCCAAGTCCTGCGCTTTGCCAATGCCGGTGTGCTCGACCGCTCCCAGCGCTCCTGGAAAGACAACCCTGAAGACGCCTTCCGCGACACCCTCCCCGAGCTGGGTCAAAAGACCACCGGCACCGCCCACCGCGTCCTGCTCTGGGGCGACAGCCACGCCATGTCCCTCATCCCCGTGCTTGATGCCTGCTGCCGGGATCAGGGCAGTTCCGGCCTCATCGCCGCCCACAGCGCCACCGTCCCCGCCCTCGGCTACTACCGCCCCAGCCGCACCGGGCTCGACTCCCGCAGCCCCGCCTGGACCGCCGCCGTGCTGGACATCATCCGCAATCGCCGCATCCCGGACACCATCCTCACCGCCTACTGGAAGGAGAGCACTGGCAAGGACCCCGCCGCCTTCTCCCAGGCCCTGCTGGAAACCGTCCGCCAGCTCCGCAGCGCAGGCACCCGCGTCTGGATCGTCCTCGATGTCCCCGAGCTTCCCTTCGATCCGCCGAAAGCCCTCGCCCTCCATCACATGCGCCCCGGTCTCATCCCCGATCCCCGGCTCCAGGCCACCACTCGCGCCGCCCATGAGAGGGAAAACAGCGTCATGCTCCGCCTCGTGCCCGAGCTTCAGAAAGCCGGGGCCACCGTACTCGATCCCTCCGCCCACCTTTTCGACTCCGCCGGGCGCACCCTCATCGAGGAGAACGGCACCTCCCTCTACGGTGATGGCGACCATCTCACCATCGCGGGAGCCCTGCGGCTGAAGCCCCTCTTCGCGCCTGTCTTCAGCCCAACTGTCCCCTAGTCCCCCGGCCCCCATCCTCGCATGTCCCGCACCCTCTCCCTGATCATCTTCCTGGTGATGGCCGCCTTCTTCGGCTGCTTCTTCGCCTTCCCGATCTGGACCGCCGTGCGCACTGCCTTCGAGACGCCAGACCACCAGTTCACCTTCGACTTCATCTTCGAGGTCTTTCAAAACCAGCTCTACCGCGAAGGCCTCCTCAATTCCTTCCTCATCGCCATCTGGACCACCCTCGGCTGCCTCCTCGTCTCCCTCCCGCTCGCCCTCCTCTTCGTACGTTACGACTTTCCGGGCAAAACCATCCTCAACAGCCTCGTCCTCACCCCCATGGTCCTCCCGCCCTTCGTCGGAGCCATCGGCATCAAGGCGATGCTCGGCCAGATGGGCGCGCTGAACAGCCTCCTCATGAACCTCGGCCTCATGAGCCGGGATCATCCCATCGACTGGTTCGCCGAGGGGCAGATGCCCGGCATCGTCATCATGGAGGTCCTCCACCTCTACCCCATCCTTTATCTCAATGTCGCCGCCACTCTGGCGAATCTGGACCCCGCCATGGAGGAGGCCGCCGCCACGCTCGGCTGTCCGCCGTGGAAGCGGCTCTGGCGCATCACCCTGCCCCTCGTCATGCCCGGCATCTTCGCCGGCGGCACCATCGTCTTCATCTGGGCCTTCACCGAGCTCGGCGTCCCCCTCGTCTTCGACTTCGAGCGCGTCACCGCCGTGCAGATCTTCCGCTCTCTGAATGACCTCAGCGAGAATCCCTTCCCCTACGCCCTCGTCGTGGTCATGCTCACCTTCAGCACCCTCATCTACCTGCTGAGCAAAACCTTGTTTGGCCGCGCTTCCGGCACCGGCGGAGGCCGCGCCACCATGGCCCGGGAAACCATCCGCCTCCCTTTCGGCAAAGGCCTCGCCTGTACCGCCTTCTTTGCCCTCATCACCTTCCTGGCCGTCATCCCCCACCTCGGTGTCGTCCTCCTCAGCTTCTCCACGGACTGGTATGGCACCGTCATCCCGCAGAGCTTCACGCTCGACCACTACCACGCCGCCCTCGGTCACGAGCTCACCCTCAGCTCCATTTCGAACAGCCTCAAATACTCCGGCCTCGCCCTCGTCATCGCCCTCCTCCTCGGCATCGGCGTCGCCTATGTCAATGTCCGCACCCGGATCTGGGGCCGCCAGCTCCTCGACATGATGGCCATGCTCCCGCTCGCCGTGCCCGGCATCGTCATCGCCTTCGGTTACCTCGCCATGACCCGTCCCGGCCAGCCCTTCGACTGGCTCATCCTCGGCGATGACCCCCTGCTCATCCTCGTCATCGCCTATGCCGTGCGCCGCCTGCCCTACGTCGTCCGTTCCGCCAGCGCCGGCTTCCAGCAGGTCAGCCCCGCTCTTGAGGAGGCCGCACAAAACCTCGGCGCCACCCCTGAGCGCGCCCTTTGGAGGATCACCCTCCCTCTCGTGGCTCCGAACCTCGTCGCCGGAGGGCTGCTGGCCTTCGCCTTTGCCATGCTGGAGGTCAGCGACTCCATGATCCTCGCCCAGCAGGCCGGGCACTTCCCCATCACCAAGGCCATCTACTCCCTCATCCTCTCCCTGGGGAACGGCCCCCAGCTCGCCGCCGCCCTCGGCGTCTGGGCCATGATCTTCCTCACCGTCACCATCGCCGGAGCCAGTCTCCTGCTCGGCAAGAAACTCGGTGCCCTCTTCCGGTAGAACGACTTTTCAAGTCGTCGGCTGGTGCAGCGAGATGGCATCTCGCCCATCCCCCAGGGCTTCGCGCATCCCCATGAAAAGGGGCTTTTTGCGACAGGATTCACAAGAGGATCAAGATGAACAGGTCTGAAAAATCCTGTTCATCCTGTGAATCATGTCAATCCTGTAACTAAGGCCCTGATGGACAATCAGTGACCGATTGGATGCGTCAGCCCTGCCCATCCCCCACCCCCGAGTTCAAAACTCGGGGCACCAGTGTACGAGTTGAAAACTCGTTCTACGTTCGACACCCGTCTCATGAACCCGGCAGGGTTCACCGCCTGTAGCCGGTGGTCGAGGGAGCCTTAGCGACCGACACCACCGGTTGGCAGACCCACCCCGTTCCCAGTCTCCGCATCCCGGCAGGGATGCCAGCCATCGGCGGCAATTCCTGGTGTACTCAATGGCACGGCACCCACCACCCCATCCCCGAGTTGAAAACTCGTTCTACGCCCTCCGCAACTGAGTTTTTGAGGTCCAATTCCAGGGTCAGATTGCCTCAATCTGAGGGCAGATTGCTCCAACCTGAGGGCAGATTGCTCCAACCTGAGGGCAGATTGCTCCAACCTGAGGGCAGATTGCTCCAACCTGAGGGCAGATTGCTCCAATCTGAGGGCAGATTGCCTCAACCTGAGGGCAGATTGCTCCAATCTGAGGGCAGATTGCTTCAACCTGAGGGCGGATTGTGAGCCTGTCAGAAAGTTTGTGTGGAGGGTCAAAACCGAGGACAGGAAG
>NZ_JBILYB010000039.1:0-44087 GCF_044378005.1 Prosthecobacter sp. | reverse complement strand
TTTGAGCCGCTCTTTGAGCGGCCCCCACCATGCGAAGCGTTGTGTTTTCATCGGTCGCCTTATTTACACCACCCCTTCAACTTTGCCAATCGACAGGTTTTCAAACACGGCCTAATCCAACACAATTTTTCAGGCATGAATGGCTAGACCTAAAGGCTCCATTCCACCACGCTGGGCACTCGCATTCATCACGCTGAGACCGCTCATCCACTAGCACTACATATTCGGTGATGACTCCAACCCTCTGCAAAGTATAGGACGGCAATGGCTGTCGCCACCCTTTGGATAACGACAACATTTAACAAGTCGATGGAGTTGAGAGAAACTACCCATGGATGATGAAAATTGACATTCGGCACGATAAAAACCCTCTTCAAAGCAATAGTTCTCTCGATCTGATACGGTGGAACCCTGAGTGATTTCTTTGCGTTGAGCCGTTCTTCTCACCTTCCCAAAAGCTCTTCCTCCATGCTCCTCGCTGACCTCACCTGGCCTGACATCGCCGCCCTTAGCAAAGACACACCTGTTGTATTTCCTGTGGCGGCTCTGGAGCAGCATGGGCGGCATATGCCGGTCTTCACGGACTCGATGCTGATGGGTGAGATCGCTCGAAGAGCAGAGGTGGAACTGAAGGAGGAGGTGCTGTTTGCGCCGCTGCAATGGCTCGGTAACTCGCATCATCACATGGAGTTTCCGGGCACGATGTCCGCCGAGCCGCGCGTCTATCTGGATCTGCTTTGCGGGATGCTGGAGAATTTCATCGCTCATGGCTTCAAGCGACTGATCATCCTGAACGGACACGGCGGGAATGATGTGCCAGGGAAGCAGGCGGTCTTCGAGATGCGGCAGAAGCATCGCTCGCGGAGTGAACTGCTGCTGCTCTTCGCCACCTACTGGAATCTCGTTCCTGATCCGGCGAGCGCGCACCCTGATCTGAGGCAGCAGGTCATGGGGCATGCTTGCGAATGGGAAACCTCCATGATCCTGCTCCTCGCCCCGCATCTGGTGAAGGGACACACGACCGTGGGCAATGTCCCCTTTGGCAATTCCTTCGAGCCCGCCTCACGCGGCTGGATCATGACCGACCGCAGCGAGCCCGGCCATGTCGGTGATCCCAACACCGCGAGTGCGGAGAAGGGGGAGGCCTTGTTCCAAACATTCACCGCTGGCACGGTGGCAATGCTGCGCCGGATGATCGTGTGGGATGGGAAAACTTGGGAAGGATGATTCTATATGAGAAAGCTTTTTGACCGAATCTTGATCGTTGCTGGAGTTGGCTTTGGCCTGTTAATCCTCATCACGATCCTCTTTCGAGTGTTTGGATGGGTTGGATTCTATGAGATACCGACCAGCTCAATGACGCCATTCCTCAACCCTGGGGATAACATTGTAGTGGAGGCGTTTTCATCCCATTCAAAAACTATTCAGCGAGGAGATGTGCGTTCGTTTAGCACGGAAGGCATTAAGGGAATCTACACCGAAAAGCCTCAGATGTACATTCACCGGGTCATAGGCCTTCCAGGTGATGAACTCGTTGTCAGAGACAAAAGGCTTTGGGTGAACGGTAAACCTCAGGTTGAGGTTTTTGGGACTCCTGTGGTTGAGTACATCAATCCAGGCTTCACAGGGATTTATGCTCTAACCGAGCCTTATAAAGTTCCAAATGACCACTATTTCGTGGTTGGTGACAATACTTCGAACAGCTCTGATTCACGCGTCTGGGGTCCAGTGCCAAAGGAGAATTTCAGACACTTGTATTGGATGCACTATCGGCGTGTTCAAAGCTCATCATCAAAACCATGATTTCTAACTCCCGCTCCTCATCTTGGAAATGGTGGATCACCGGCCTGCTGCTGCTGGCGACGACGATCAATTACATGGACCGCGTCACGCTGGCGAATGCGTCAGTGCGGGTGACGCAGGAGTTCGGCCTGAGCGAGCAGCAGTATGGGAACCTGGAACTTGCCTTTGGTTGGGCTTTTGCTGTGGGGTCGCTCGTGTTCGGATTCATGGCGGACCGGTTTCGCGTTTACTGGCTGTATCCTTGCGTGCTCGCGGGATGGTCGGTGATGGGCATGATCTCGGGCTGGACGGAGAGCTACACACAGCTCCTCGTCTGTCGCACGGCGCTCGGCTTTTTCGAAGCCGGACACTGGCCTTGTGCACTGAAGACGACCTTTGCCCTGCTGAGCGAAAAGGACCGGACGATGGGAAACAGCGTGCTGCAAAGCGGCGCCTCCATCGGGGCAATCATCACGCCGCAGGTGATGAAGCTGCTGATGACGGAGCAGGTGGGCTCATGGCGTGCTGCCTTTGTGGTCGTGGGGGCTTTTGGGCTCCTCTGGGTGGTGGTGTGGCTCATCATGATGCGTGGGAGCGGGCTGGATGCCGCGCCAAAGATACCACCAATAGACAAGCCGCGTCTGCCTTTGTGCGACATCCTCTTCAGCCGCAGCTTTTGGGCTCTGGCACTGCTCATCACCGGCACGCAGACTGTGTGGCACATCTACCGCGTGTGGATGATGAAGTTCCTGCAAACCGGGCGCGGCTACACCGAGGCTGCGGCGCTGGATTTCCAATCCGCCTACTACATCTCCACCGATGTCGGCTGCTTCCTCGCGGGCCTCATTTCCCTCTGGCTGATCCGCAAACGCAGCCTCAGTGCGCATGACGCACGCCGCTGGGTCTATGCCGGAGCTTGTCTGCTGACCTCGCTGAGCGTTTTGATCCCGTCGATGGAAAAAGGCTGGCCGCTGCTCGGTGTGTTACTCATCATCGGTGCCGGAGCGCTGGCGCTGTTTCCCTGCTACTACAGCTTTGTGCAGGAGCTGTCCGCGCATCATGTGGGGCGGCTCACGGGCCTGCTCAGCATGTGGGTGTGGGCGGTGACTTCACCACTGCACAAGCTCTTCGGCTGGATCGCTGACACCACGCATTCGTACGATCAAGGTCTCGTCATCGCCGGTCTCGCACCGTGGCTCGGTGTAGCGGCAATGAAGTGGCTTTGGGTGAAGCGCCCCGAAGTAGCATAGGCTTTCTAGCCTGTGAGCTATCTGCCAGACACAGTCTAGAAAGGCTATGCTACACATGATGGCAAGAGCAGTTTCCCCCTGAGCAACAGACGAGCTATGGTTTGAAGGCAACAAGTCCTAGGAGATAGGCGAAACTAACGATTTCCCCCCTTCAACTCAATCTCCCGAAACTCTGCCGCACCCGCAGTCAGATGCACCCGCACATGGATGACGCGGCTAGTCGTCGGGATTTCGAGCGTGTGCGTTTGCCAATCGGCTGTGGCTTGGAGGGGGAAGGTGAGGCGATTGGCAGGGAGGAAGTCTTTGTCGCCGTCGTTGCGCCAGGCGATCACGCCTTGGCCGGTGGCGGCGCTTTTGAGGGTGAGCTTGGCGGTGACGGGACCGGCGAGCTTGAGCTTGGCTTTCGTGATGAAGGTGGGTTTGTCGGCTTTGTCGGGTGTGAGGATGAGAAGGCCGTCTTTGGCGGTGAATTGGCCGTTGCGGGCTTCCCAGCCGTGGGTTTCGGAAGCGGTGGCGGCGGGCGCTTCGGCGCGTGGGGCGATGGTTTTGCCTTCGAGGTAGTGATCGAAGTAGTCGTTCCAAGTCGCGGCCATGGGGCCGAGGGCCATGCCGGGTGGAGTGAGGCCGTCGGCCCAGGTTTTGAGCTTGGCGCGGAGTCGCGTGGCGATCTCGGGGTGCTTCGTGGCGAGGTTTTGCTTCTCCTCGCGGTCGGTGGCGAGGTCGTAGAGGTATTCGCGATCACCACCGCGCAGGAGTTTCCAGTTTCCTTCGCGAATGGCGCTCTGGGCCATCCAGCGCCAGTAGAGGGCGTCGTGCGGCGGCGCTTTGTTTTCGCCAGTGAGGTGGGGCAGCAAATTGACTCCGTCGAGGTCTGTTGGAGTCGAGGCTTTAGCCGATTTTTCAGAGTCGCCTGAAGGCTGGACTCCAACTGCTGTGGCGGCCACGTCGAGCGCACTCACGGGATGCTCATAAACCTGCCCACCAGGGATCGTGCCGGGCCAGGCGATGAGGAAGGGGGTGGACATGCCGCCTTCGGCCAGCATGCCTTTTTCTCCATTGAGTGGCGTGTTGAGGCTGCCGTCCCAGCCACCGGCATCGCCGTTGAGTGGGGAATCGACCTTGTGGATCTTCAGCGGGGCACCGTTGTCACCGATAAAGAAGATGAGCGTCTTTTCGGTGAGGCTGTGCTTCTTCAAGGTGCTGGTGATGAGGCCCACGCCGTCGTCGATGGCCGAGAGCATCGCCAGCGCGGCACGCCGCCGCTCCGGCATCTCGCCGGGGAAGCGGTCCATGTAGCGCTTCGGCGCATCCAGCGGCGTGTGCGGGCCGCGATAGGCCACGTAGAGAAAGAACGGCTGGTCCTTGTAGCGCTCGATGATCGCCGCAGCGGCCTTCGAGCAGCCATCGAGGTGATACTCGCTCGGCGGCAGGTCGCTCATCGGGCGGTCCTGGCCATCGAGCGTGATGTTCGCCGAGAAGGGCCGCTGCGCGTTCTGCGAAAACACATGCTTAAAACCATGCTTCGTGATCGCGTCCGTGGGCCCGAGGTGCCACTTGCCGAACTGCGCCGTGGCGTAACCCGCGTTTTGCAGTCGCGTGGCGATGGTGGTCTGCTTGTTGAAGCCGTCGAGCGCGGAGCCGTTGTTGTCGAGATCGAAGCGGCCCTGGAACCGCCCCGTCATCACGCCGCCGCGTGAAGGCACGCACTGCGGCGCGGTGCTGTAACCATGCGTCGCCACCACGCCGCTGCGAGCAAGTGCATCAAGGTTCGGCGTCTGGATGTCCTTCACCACGCCATGGATGCCGAGATCGGCGTGCCCGTGGTCGTCGGTGTAAAAGAGGATGATGTTCGGTTTGTCGGCAGCCTGAGTGAAACCACAGAGGGCACAGAGGAACACAGAGAGAAAGCGTTTCATAGTGAGGTCAGGGCTGAGCTTCACTTCCTGAACATCTTCCCCCGCTTGTCTCCGCCGGACAAAATGTAGGCGAGCAGGTCGGCGACTTCGTCGGGGTTCATGGCGTTGATCAAACCTGGAGGCATCAGCGAGGTCGGTGAGACTTGGCGGCTTTGGAGGGCGTCGTGGCGGACGTCGGTGGTTTGGCCGGGGGCGGCGGGGTTGGTGGCGACTTGGAGGATGCCGCCTTCGTCGGCGGTGATGCGGCCGATGACGGTGGTGCCGTTTTTCAGCGTGAGGATGCTGCTCTCGTATTGATCGGAGATGACCTTGCTGGGATCGACGATGTTTTCGACGAGGTCGCGCAGCGTGTAGCGATTGCCTGCGGCGGTGAGATCGGGGCCGACTCCGCCGCCTTCGTTGCCGAGTCGATGGCAGGCCTGACACGCAGCGGCGATGAAAAGCTCGCGCCCGCGGTCGAAATAGCGGCCGCTTTGCACCTTCGAGGCCAACGCGGTGACTTCATCGACGGTGTACACCTTGCCGGGACCTTTGGGAGGTTTGATCGCCTCGGGCTTGATGGCGATAAATTTCGGTGTGGCGAGCACGGCGAGTTTTTTGCGCTCCTCGGCGTCTGGCACGGAAGCGAGCGCATCATTGCGGATGGTGTCGATGAAGCCGCGGAACTGGTTCCCGCCGAGCCACGGGCCCGTTTTGGCAAACCACGCGAAGAACTCGCGGCGCAGCTCGGGCGTCCAGCCGTTCTTGGCAAAGCGCAGGCCGTAGGCATACGCGATCTGCTGCGTGTTTGGCCGTGCATCGCCGCTGCGGAGGAAGTTGGGACCGTAGCGGTCGTTGCGGGCCATGCGCTCAACGGAGAGCCACGACACGGGATCGTCCTTCGCCGCGCGCATGAGCTGGATCGTCTCCGCGACGACTTCGGAGGAGCCAAGCGCTGCCAGTGTGCGTGACAGCTCGCGATTAAGGTCGTTCGTCTTTGCAGGAAACACAGCGTCGAGCCGTGCGATGGTCTTCGTGAGCGAATCACCTTCCGGCAGGCCATGGCGAGCGATGCTGATTTGATACACACGCACGAGCGCGAGCTGCTGCGCGGCATCGAGCTGCGCAAAGTCGAGCTGCGCAAAGTCGAGCGCATGGAGCATCGCAAGCAGTGCGGCCTGATTTTCTTTGCCGCCCATGCGTGCGAGCGCGACACCGCTCTCGATCACCGCCCAGGGTTCGCTTTGCTTCAAAGCACGCGCGGCCCAAAGCTTCGACGGTTGGCGCTCGATGGCCACACGGGCGGCGTAGCGCACGAGACGATCCGCGTGTCCGAGATGTGGCCACGCTTGGTCGATGGCCTCCGGGCCGGTGCCTTCTTCGTGCAGGCGCTCCAGCTCGACACGCAGCTTGTGCTCCGGCGTCTCGACGGGTGCGGCGGCAGGCGCGGTGCTCTCTTTGCCCTCATAGGTCACGCGATACAGCGCCGACTGCGTGCGACGTCCGCCGATGGCGAAATACATCGCGCCGTCCTTGCCGATGACGGCATCGGTGAGCGGCAAGGGCTTGCCATAGACGAACTCCTCCAGCTTCGCGTCGTAGCCTGCGCCCTTTGGCGTTAGCACGACGGCGTAAAGCGTGCCGTAGGTCCAATCGCAGGCGTAGATGGCGTGTTGATACTTCGCGGGAAACGCCGCGCCAAGTCCGCTCACGACGCCGGTCGGGCAACCCGGCCCCACATCGACCAGCGGCGGCACAATGTCTGGGCAGTAGCCGAGCAGCTTGCCCGATGACTCGCGGAAGCCGTAATCACCACCGCTGACGAGATGATAGATGCGTGTGGGCCGATACCACGGCGTGCCCGCGTCCCACTCCATGTCGCTGTCGTAGGTGAAGAGATCACCGAGCGCGTTGAAGGCCGTATCAAAATGATTGCGCAAGCCGTCGGCGATCATCTCAAAGCGTTTTCCATCCGGCGAAACCTTGCACGTGAAGGCCTGCGGCTCCGTGTCGGAGAACTCAGCGCCTTTGCTCGTGCGCGGCACGACTTGATCATCCGCAAAAGGCCGCGAGCCGCGTGTGTGCTCGATCGGCGGCTGCGCGGTGCCATTGCCACACGCGATGTAGAGACTCTTTCCATCGGGCGAGAGCGTGATGCTGTGATTGCCATGCTCGCCCTGGCCTTTGATCTCGCGCAGCAGCGTCTTCTCATCGAACTGCCCAGTGCCCTTCGTGTCGCGCAGTCGATACAAGCCCGCGACATTCGGCTTCTCATTTACCAACGCGTAAATACTATCGAAGGCATACAGCAAACCATGCGCCCCATTGATCTCGGCGCTGAGTTTCTCCACCTGCGCCTTGTCACCGCTGCCCACCGGCGGCGGCGTGACGCGGAAGAGGCCGCCGTATTGATCCGTGGCGAGCAAACGGCCGCGATCATCGACCGTGAGGCCCACCCATGAGCCTTCGCTCTCTTTCGAAACCTTGTGCAGCATCTCCACCTTGAAGCCCGGCAGCGTTTTGATGTCCTTCTGCGCGATGACTTCATCCGAAGTCGGCTTCGTCTCTTTTTGACGCGAGCGATCAAAGATCTCGCCATAAGGCTTGTTGCCATACGTGTTCACGACCTTCGCCGACTTCCACTCTTCCGTTCCTGGAGCCGCAGCCGACCACGATGCATCGGTGAAGATCACGCGCTCGCTGCCATCCGCGAGCTTCAGCGTCAGCACCGCGAGAAAACCCGCCGCGCTGCCTTTGTTCGTCGCCTCGGCCCGCAGCTCGTTTTTGCCGCTGCGCAGCGCTTTGGTCACATTCGCCTGCGTGGGCCGCTGCCAGTCAGGATTCGTCAAAACCGGCTCGCCATTGAGAAAAACCTCCGCGCCATTGTCGCAGCTCACCCGCAGGATCGCTTCCTTCACCTTCGCGTCGCCGAGATCGAACTCCTTCTTCAGCCGCGCCGCGCTTTTCGCATCCGGCGAATCACTCCAGAGCCATTTCCACTCCGAAGAGGCCTTGATTGGTGCTGCCGCCGTTTCGGCCTTCGAGTTGGCCTTCGCCTTGCCTTTGCCCTTCGACTTCGCATCCGCCTTTTCCACCGGCTTCGCGTTGGCGATCACGTTTTTGTCAAACGCAGGCACCGGAGCCTCCGGCAACTCCTTGAGCATCACGTCCTTGATCTGCACCACCATCGCCGGACCGCGATGAAGCTGAAACGCGAGCAAACCTTCGAGCAATTGAGTTTTCGTCCCGAAGTCGAGCAAATCGATGGTCATCTGCCCGTCGATCTTATGCACCACATGATTCCCCTGCGCGATGACCGTGTATTCATGCCACTCCGCGATGTCAACGCTCACCGGCTCACGCTCCGCCACGAGCCACTTTTTGCCCTCGAGGTCGATCACCACGCTCTGGCCGTTCTGCACCAGAATGCCGCCCCATTTCTCGCCATAGACCATCGCATTGTTCGGCGCGGCCGAGTGAATGTCACACTGATACCCACCCACCGACCACTTGCCCGTCTCCGCAAACTCCCGGCTGCGATACTGAATGCCCGTGTTGTTGCCCTTCTGCTTCACCTTCACCCGCAACTCGAAGTTCTTCAGCACCCCGCCACGCCAGATGAGGAACTGATTGTACTTCAACTGCTCCGGCCCCGTCGTCCTGCCGACGATCTCGCCATTCTCCACCTTCCAAAGCTCCGGATTCCCATCCCAGCCCGTGAGGTCTTTGCCATTGAAGAGCGGCTTGAAGCCGTCCTGGCCGTAAAGTGCGGAGGAACCGAGGAGTGAGAGAAGAATAAGTCGGCGCATAAAGTGCCGCCTACAACGGAGCTCGGGCGCTCCACATCTCAGCAAATGCGGTGTCGGATCCGGCAATTTGGCCTTTACGTCAAACCGCCGATTGTTTTAGGCTCCGACTGCCATGAATGCGAAATCCGCTACTCCTGCCACCGCGAAGCCCAACGCCGAATATGCGATCTACAAGCCAAACGGTCGCGGCAATGGCGGTGTGATCCGCTTTGAGTTCAATCGCACCAAAGGAGCCGTTTTCGTCGATGCAGCGACACAGAGCGGCGAGAAGCAGTTCGACTGGGAATCGAAGATCACCATGAAATGGGGGCTCAACGACCTCGGCAGTGTGTTGGCAACGTTGCAAGGCCGCCAGGAGCAGGCGAAGCTCTTCCACCAGTCCGAAAAGGCGAACAGCGCCTTCGAACTGACCTATCGCGATGATCCGCAGAAGGCACCGTTTTTTATGAGCATGTCCCGCCAGGAGGGAGCGACGAAAACGGTGAAGAAAGTCACGATCCCCGTCACCCACGCCGAGGCAGCGATCCTCGAAACCGGGCTGCGGGCTGCCATCACGCGACTGATCGGGTGGTAGGACTTACAGCGCCTCCAACTTCACCACGAGCGAATCATAGCCAAGCGTGCGTTCGAATTTGGCTTCATGTTCGACGCGTTCTTCGGCTTTCACGATGGTGATGCGCTTCACACGGTCGCAACAGAGCTTTAACAACGTGCGCAGAATGAGCCGCGCATGAGGAGCACCGAGGCAGAGATGCGTGCCAAAGCCGAAGCTGAGATGCGGGTTCGGTTTGCGGTCGAGACGCACTTTCTCAGGCTGTGGGAAGGCGGTTTCGTCAAAGTTAGCAGAGGCCCAGGCGAGCGAGATGCGCTCGCCCGCTTTCACAGTGACGCCATTCACATACGTGTCGGCAGGACACACGCGGCCGATATGCGTGAGCGGCATGAAGACGCGGAAAAACTCCTCGCTGGCGAGCGTGATGCGCTTGGGATCAGCGCGGAGAAACTCCAGTGCCTCGGGATGCTCAGCGAGGTAACCGAGCGCGCAGGAGATCGTGTGGATGATCGTGTCGCGACCACCGGCAAAGGCGAGATTCGCGAAGCCCATGCATTCCTCCCGCGTGAGCTTGCGCCCGCGATATTCTGCCTTCACCAGCGCGCTGAAGAAGTCCGCGCCGGGATTCGCCTCGGCCTCGTTGAACTTCTGGTGCAGGTAATCTTCCAGCACCGTGCCTTTCTTGAACTCACCACCCGTCACTTTGAAAACGTGGATGCCCCAGCCGATCCATGTGTCCGCTTCGGCCTCGGAAGTGTTGAGTAGATACGTCAGTGCCCGTGATTGCACGGGCAGCGCGAACTCGTTCACGATCTCGATGGAGTCACGACCCAGCGCTTGCGTGAGCATGCCATTGAGCAGCGTTTCGACCTTCGCCATCATCTCCGGTTCCTTCGCTCGCTGGAAGAAAGGCTCGGCGATGGCGCGGTAGTCGGTGTGTTCGGGTGGATTTGTCTCGATGGGAAGCTGCCGCATGGAGCGGACATCCTCTTCCGACGGAATCGGTACGCGGAAGGGAGCGTCTGAGCTGAACGTCTGCCAATCCTTCGCAGCTTTGCGCACATCTTCATGACGCAGAATCATGGTGATGTTTTCGCCGTGAAACGGGCACTGCATCAAGCCTGTTGCGGCGCGGGCTTCTTTGAAGGGATCGGAAAATGCGGACATGGTTTGAAGCCTTATTTAACGCGGTGTTGAAAGTAGTTTCGAGCGTGAACCTTGGCAAAAAGAGGCCTGGAGATGCCTTTGAGGCGATATTCCTGTACTCGTCGAGGACTGCGCCGGGCTAACGCTTGAGATATTCCAGCGCCACCGCGCGGAACTCGGCGTCGGTGATGGGCTTGCCATTGCGTTGTTGGGAGTCGGCGATGTGCTTCCTCGCCCACTCGAAGTAGCGCTGGTGGGTGTGCCAGAGGGGCTGTTTCTCGTTCTTTTCGTTGATGAGCCAGAAGCCGCCGGGTTTTTCGGGGGTGCCTTCATTGTCGTAGAGCTCCCAGTAGAGCACGAAGGGGCAGCCCCATTCGATGGCGGCGATCATGGTTTCGATGCTCTTGCGGTTTTGCTCCTCGGGCGAGTAGCGCCGTGCGGGGAAGCCGTATTCGCCGATGAAGACGCGTTTGCCGGAGATGCCGGGCTTGGGCTTCAGCTTGGACTCGAGGTGGTTGAGCGTGGCGTGGAGATCGTCGCGGATGCCGCGCTGGAGGCTGTCGTAGCAGGAGTAGCTGACGAAATCGACATCGACCTGCGGGAGGATGTCGTTGGCGAGGCATTGGCCGCCTTTGAGGAAGGGCTCGACGAGGTTCGCCTCGGTGTAGTGCCACACTTCGACGTTTTGATGTGGCGTGTCGCGCTTCGCGTCGTCAATAGCTTGCTGGCGGACCTTGAGCCAGGCGATGAAGTTGTCGCCAAAGGGCGACGGGAAGGGCTGTTTCGGGTCAAAGTGCGGTCGCAGATGCCAGTCGCCCTCCCAGTGGCCGAGGTAGAATTTTTTGCAGCTTCCGCTGTAAGTTCGCAGCAGATGCGCGGTGAGGTCAAACATCTCACGATACTCCAGATCCCGCTCCGCAGGCTTAAAGGTGCCCGCGCTGCCGTGCGTGGTGAAGGGATAGGCCCAGATGAAAACGTGCGTGAACGGCATGTCGAGCACCGCGCGATGCGTCGGCTCCTTCGCCGCGATCTCCGCGAGTGTTTGCAGTCCCAACTCATTCTTGAGCACATTCGCCTTCACTTTGCCAAACGAGGCCTGCTTCGAGATCGAGAACTTCATGATGCCCGATCCCAGCTCCGCGATCAGTTTCGCGCTCTCCAGCAACGGCTCGTCCTTCGTGAACTGATACCGTCCGCCGATGGCCTGCGTTCCGAGGAGCATGTTGGGCGGCTCCGCAGGGAAGGCGGAGAGCAAAGGACAAAGAGCGAAGAGGAGGAGGCGCATGGTGCTACTCATGCTCACCCGATGGAAGCCGATGTGGAATGGGCGTGATCATCACGTCAAATGGCAGTGGCAGGCCGGATTCGGTCAGGAGCACGTTGGCAGGATGAATGTCCCAAACATCGAAGTCATCTTTGCGGACGGACAATGACTCCGCATATCCAAGGCCGCGCCAGGGCAGGATTTCGAAGCCTGATTCAGCGAAGGCATGCTCCAGTTCGGCCAGCGTGGCTTTTTGGCCTTCGACATGCGGTTGAGTGGTGATGATGGACCAGTCGTGCGGCCCTGGACGCCAGAGGCCGATGAGTTTCACCTCATCGCCAAACAACTCGTTCTGCCAGAGCATGCGTTCCAGATAGTCGAGCGGGAACGCGTTGTGCAGCCAAGGCTTTCCATCGGTCCAACTGACGGTGTAGCCAGCTAGATTGGGCTTGGTGTACTTCCACCAAAGACCGGTCGTGGCATCGTAGCGCACATCATGCTCGCGCCCTCCGTCACGCTCTGGCGGTGGAAAGCCAGCCGGAAGAATCAGGCCGCGTGTTTCGGCCCAGACGTGGAGGGCTGCCCATTCTTTTTCGGGGCGCTCGAAGTCGTCCGTCCCATCAGATGTTCCATCTGCGCGTAGGCACGCTCGGAGGTGACTCGCGGCATCTTGGAGCGAATCTGGCGGAGCTTGGCTGAGAGTTGTTGGAAGCTCATTTTCGATGCGGAATGATCCTGCTTCGTGCCCTGCTGGCAAACGGTTTCTGGTGGTGAGAGCAGGGGGTAAGAGGAGGAGGCGCATGGGGGGAAAACCAGCAGGGGTCAATTGTTCCACTTGAGGATTGAGACCATTGCTCCGTCTTCCAAGACTTCATCCAGTTGTGTTTCGGTTGGCCTTGCGGGAGTTACAAACCCTGCGGCTTGGCCGTTACGCAATTGTTGAACCCTACAACCGCAAAAAAACTCGGCGGCGCCCCATTCTCTATTCGGGAGTATCGAGGCAATTACCAAGAATTGGCGCAAGGTCGTTCCTTTCGAGACATAATGAACCCCAGGACGACGAAAGCCGGTTTGTGCTGTAACCGAGATCGTATTCTGTGATGAACAGCCATACTCACGCTTTGGCATCGGGAGGTTTGGATCAAGGAGATAACAGCCGGAGAGCGAAATCAAAATCAGGATTAAAAATGCCGTTTTCATAATGGGCTTTTTCGCGGCCACACTTGGTTGATGGTTTTGTTTTTGGATTGGTTCCTCTGATCGAGATGTCGGACCGCCTCGGTCATGCCACAGACTGGGCTTTGAAGCGTTTCGCCTCTTGCATCATCAGGGCGATGAACTTGTTCGCCCGAATGTAGCCATCATACTCGGCCTGCTCCTCATCCGTAAGCTCGCCTTCGGTGCTTTTGCTGGCGAGTTGGTCGATGCGATCCCGCAGTGACCGATCAGGCTCGGAGGCCATGATCAAATCCTCTTTGCCACGCAGAAGAAGCTGGAGAATCGGCGAAACCCCGCGTTGGAAGGCTGTTTGAGTGCTCACGGAGATAGTTTGCCACGAGGGTAGCCTGCATACAAGGGCCTGAAATGCCTCGAAAAGCCAAGGGGGTGCTCACTTCCCCTTCTCCAGCCGCTTCCTCCACCTCGGCAGTTCCTTGCCGAGGAGTTCGGCGGGGCGGGTGCTGAAGAAGTCGTAGGCGACTTTGTTTTTGGCGGCCATTTCGTGGAAGGTGTGATAGACGATGCCGTCCTGGGCACCGGCGAAGATGGGCTTGGCGGTTTGGAGGTCGTAGAAGCGGGCCCAGAGGACGTCGGTGGAGGCGGGGTCGGCGATGTAGTCGGTCTTGCCCTGGTCATTCTTGGTTTTGCGCAGGCCGGTGAGGCGGCGGGCGTCGAACCACTTCAGCGCGGCCTCGATGATGGCGACGACCTCGGGCGTGGTGGGGCCGCTGCGCATGAGGAACTTCACGAGGTTCGCGGACTCGCCGCCGCTGAGAGACGGCGGCTCTTTGGCGCGGGCTTTGACGGGCTCAAGCGTGAGCGGATGATGCTGCGCGCACCAGACGGTGGGTTGGCCGTCGATGCGGACCTGCATGGCGGCGATGTTGGCGATGCCTTTGTCGAACGCGGCCTGCGCACGCTGCTTCAGCGCGGCATCGGCGAAGGCGAAGTGGTTGTCGCCCTCGGCGAGGTCGTGGAGGACCTCCAGGATGTGGACCATGGCATCGTCATTGAGCGTGATGGCCTCGTGGTAGCCGCGCTCGACGGGGTAGTTTTGAGGCCAGCCGCCGTTCGGATACTGCGCGGCGAAAACGTAGTCGAGACCCTTCATCAGCGCGGCTTTCACGTCGTCGCGCTTCGTGGCGGTGAAGACTCCGGCGAGGAACTTGATCTGCTCGGTCGTGGTGCGGTTGTCAAAGGTGCCGCAGTAGTGCCAGGCGTCGCCTTTTTGCGAGGTCCAGTGCGTGCCGGGCTGGCGCGGGCCTTTCGTGTAATCGACGGCCTTTGACCAGCCGCCGGTGGGTGTCTGGTAGCTGATGACGATGTCGGCGAGCTTCTGATTCTCCGCACTGGCGAACCACTCCGCAGGCGTGTCGCTATCGAACTCAAACTCGGCGCGATTGCCCGGCGCGGGCTTTGCCTCGGCTTTGGTGCGTTCTTCATCGAGAAGGCGGTGCTCCTTCGCGGCAAAGGCACGCGATTTGTCGATGTAGGCGATCCACTCGCTGCGCTGCGCTTCGGGGAGCTTCGCGAGGAGCTCGTCGGTGAGCAGGGTGAAGGGCTTTTCGTCTGCCTGAGCTAAAAGCAGAGTGCAAAGAGCGAAGAGGAAGAGGGGGCGCATAGGATAACAGTGCTCAAGACGACACCGCCTCCAGAGGGAACGCAAACACGATTGTTCACCGGACATGTTCTCGAAGCGTCACGGCTTCTGCCATGGCGTGCTGCCGCCACGCTGGATGTGCCAGCTGAGCGCCGTGGAGAGTTCATTGAAGATCTTCGGAGCCTTGGTGGCGACGTTCGTCTTCTCCTGCGGGTCGTTCTTGAGGTTGTAGAGCTCCAGCGGGCTGAACGGGTCGTTTTGCATGAGCTTCCAGTCGCCGCGAATGATCGCCTCGTAGCTCTTTCCGCCGTAGGTTTTCCAGCCTTCACGACGGACGAAGTAAAGATCGCGTGGTGTGGTGAGTGTGCCGCCTTTGAGGATGGGCACGAGGCTCATGGCATCGAGCTCGGGCGAGGGCTTGGCTCCGGCGAGTTCGAGGAAGGTGGCGAAGAGATCGAAGTTCAGTCCCTGGTAATCGCTCCGGCTGCCGGGCTTGATTTGCGCAGGCCAGCGCATCATGAAGGGCACTCTCAGACCGCCGTCGTAGTGATCCTGCTTCCCGCCACGCCACGGGTCGTTGTTCTGCGCATGAGGCACAGAGCCGCCGTTGTCTGCGCTGAAGACGACCACGGTGTTTTCCTCCAAACCGACCTCATCGAGCACCGCGAGGACTCGCCCGATGCGATCATCAAGATGCTCGACGAAGGCCACGTTCATCGCCTGCTTTTCGTCGAGCTGCGGCGCACGGGCTTTGACCTTCGCGAGCCATTCGGTGGGCGGTTCGATGGGAAAATGCGGCGCGTTGTAGGCGAGGTAGAGGAAAAACGGCTTGTCCTTCGACTTTGCCCGCTCACGCAGATAATCGCCCGCCCAGTCGGTGAAGATATCCGTCGCGTGGCCTTTCGGATCGATGACTTCGGAATTGAGCCGCATGTAGTTGTTTCCGTGGCGAAGATGCGTCGTGTAGCTGTCCATCATATCGCCGAGGAAACCGTGGAAGTGGTCAAAGCCGCGCTCATTCGGTGTGTTGGGAGATTCGAGGCCGAGATGCCACTTCCCGATGATGCCGGTGTGATAGCCTGCCTTCTTTAATTCATCCGCGATCGTCGGCACACCCGGTTTGAAGTAACCCCACGAGCCCTCCGGCTGCGTGCGGATCACACCCGGAACACCCACGCGATCCGCATAGCGTCCCGTGAGCAATGCCGCGCGTGAGGGCGAGCACACGGTGCAGTTCGCACGCATCGCGGTGAAAAGAAGGCCTTCTTTGCCAATGCGATCAATGTTCGGCGTCTGCACATCGGACGCATGATATGCCGAGACATCGCCATAGCCATGATCATCGGCAAAGATGAGCAGGAAGTTCGGTGGCACAGCTTGCAGAGCGCCACCGAGGGTGAGGAGGACAAAGAGGAGGCGTTTCATGGGTTCAAGGTTTGCCACTGATTTTCAGCGAACGAATCGAGGCCGTCTGGCCGCCAACAGCGATCCAGCTCCGCATCTTCGGCGTGGCGAGAAACGCATGCTGGGCCTGCAAAGCCAGTTCATCGAGTTGAATGGCGATTTGATCGCCTTTCCACTCCAGCCGCAGTTTGTGCCAAACGCCGGGTTTAAGGTCCGCTGGCAGTTTCGCGAGCGTGTGGCTCGGTTTCACCGAATCCTCGGCGATACTGATCTGCTTCGGCGTCACGACGAATCGCCCCACATGCTTCAAGCCGGCCGCTGTGGTGCCATCGCAGCCCAAAATGAACGTCTTCGAGCCATCCAGGCGGAACTCCATTTCGATCACGCCCGTGTTCCAGCCCACCTGGTGCCAAAGCACCGCCACATGCTTGTTCTCCGCCTTTTCCGCACACACCAGCACTCCATCCTTCGGCTCATACATGCCATGCGCAATCTTCCATGATGCATCGAGCGGTGATTTAAAATCCGGCGCGGCGAGGACAGGAAGTTCCTCCGCCAAAAGCGGAGTGACGAGACAGGCGAGTAGCAAAAGCAGTTTCATGGATTGAAGCAAACGCAGCGCTGTTCACCGACTTGCAGTTGCCCGAGGTGAGAATGTAGTGCCGTCCTCTGGACTGCAGCTTTCATCTGAGTCCAGAGGACTCAACCACACTCTTCAAATGCGCTGCGAGCCGTTCCCGCATGCGCGTCATGCGCTCGGCTTGGGTGGGGTTTTTGGCGAGGTTGTGGAGTTCATTGGCATCGGTGCGCAGGTCGTAGAGGAGTTCTTCGCCGCCTTCCCACACGATGTAGCGAAAGGCATCCGTGCGCAGGCTGTGGCCGCGTTGTTTGGTGTGCGGGGCGATCATGGTGCTGATGGCCACCTGTTTTCCTTTTGTGCTCGGATCATCGAGCATCGGTTTGAGGCTGCGACCTTGCAGATGCTTCGGCTTGGGCAATCCGGCGAGATCGCAGAGCGTGGGGTAGATGTCCACTTGCTCGGCGAGGCCGCTGCGGGCTCCAGGCTTCACAACGGGTGAGGCGATGATGAGCGGCACATGGTTCGCACCTTCAAAGAGCGTTTGCTTGGCCCACAGGCCGTGTTCGCCGAGTTGGTAACCGTGATCACCGGTGAGCACGACGATGGTGTTTTCGGCGAGATGCAGTTCATCGAGCTTTTCGAGCACGCGGGCGATTTGAGAGTCCACGAAGCTCGTGGAGGCCAGGTAGGCTTGCAGCGCATCGCGAGCTTCATCGGCTGTCGGCGCCGCGTAGCGGAAAACGTTGTTGTTGGGCCGCAGCGAGGATTTGGGCAAATGGGTAAGGTCTTCACCGCCTTCACGATAAAACGGCGGCAGTGTGAGCTGGGTCTTGTCGATGGCCTCAAAGAACGCCTTCGGGGCCACAAACGGCGTGTGGGGCCGGATGAAGCCCACCGCGAGGAAAAACGGCTTCGCTTTGAACTGCTCCAGCGTGGCGATGGCATCATCGGCGATCGCGTAATCCGTGAAATCCGCCGCTGGCCGGGTTGAGGCCGCGTACGTGCGGTTGTAGCCATCGCCCTTGGCTTTCGTGCGGGGTTTGTCGTCGGGATCGTTCGACGCTTTGGCCTCGCTGAGGATTTCGTTGTCCCGGTGCAGCGCGGAGCCGAGTTCGACATCGAGCTTCGTCTTCGGATCAGGCACATGGTAGACCTTGCCGACGCGTCCGGTGGCATAGCCGTTGTCTTTAAAGTGTTGCGGCAGCGTCACCTCGTTCGGCAATGCCTTGCGCAGGCTCGTCGTGAGATCCATCACGCCCGTTTTCTCCGGATAGCAGCCCGTGAGAAACGAACAGCGCGAGGGATTGCACAACGCGAACTGCGTGTAAGCCCGATCAAACCGCACCCCACGCGCCGCCAGCGCATCCATCCCTGGCGTGCGAACATGCGTATTGCCATAGCAGCCGAGCGTCGTCGTGAGGTCATCGACGATGATGAAGAGGACGTTCGGCTGCGCGGCAGAGAGATTGATCGCGGTGACGAAGATGATTAGTGATGAAATGAGCCGCATGTGAGAGGTGATGAGGTAAATAAAAACTACGCCAGCAGCTCCGTGATGACCTTTGGACCTTCTTCGACGCCGGTGAGGCGGTAATCGAGGCCGGCGTAGCGATAGGTGAACTTGTGGTGATCGAAGCCGAGCAGGTGGAGGATGGTGGCGTGAAGATCGCGGATGTGGACGGGCTTTTCGGCGGCGGCGAAACCAAACTCGTCAGTCGCACCGTGGATGTGGCCGCGCTTCACGCCGCCTCCGGCGAGCCAGGTGGTGAAGCCGTACGGGTTGTGGTCGCGACCCCGTTGCTTGCCAGCGTTGAGGCCAGGTGTGGGCAGTTCGACGACGGGCGTGCGGCCAAACTCACCGCCCCAGATGACCAGCGTTTCATCAAACAGGCCGCGTTGCTTCAAATCGGTGAGCAGGGCGGCGATGGGCTGGTCCACTTTGGCGGCGAGTGGCTTGTGATCGAGCACATCGTCGTGGTTGTCCCAGGGCTGACCATCGCCCGTCCAGAGCTGGAGGAAGCGCACGCCACGTTCCAGCAAACGACGAGCGATGAGGCACTGGCGGGCGAAAGAACCCTCCGGGCCGGGCTTCACTCCATACATCGCACGAACGGCCTCCGGCTCCTTCATGATGTCAAAGGCATCGCTGGCCTCCATCTGCATGCGGTAGGCGAGTTCGAAGCTCTGGATGCGGGCTTCGAGCTGGGTGTCCTTTTGCCGCTCGGCGAGGTGGCGCTGGTTGAAGGCCAGCAACAAGTCGAGCTGCTCGCGCTGGCGTTTGCTGTCGAGTGAGCCATTGCGGATGAACTCGACGAGCTTGTCCACGCTCTCGTGGTCGGTGTTGACGTAGGCACCTTGGTAGGCGCTGGGGAGAAAGCCTGCCTGCCAGTTCTTGGTGCGGCGGATGGGCATGCCGCCAGGGCACATGGCGATGTAGCCGGGCAGGTTTTGATTCATGGAGCCGAGGCCGTAGGTGATCCAGGAGCCGAGGCTGGGACGATTGAGCCGCGCCTCGCCACAGTTGAGCAAACCGAGCGATGGCTCGTGGTTTGGCAGGTCCGTGTGCATGGAGCGGATGATGCAGAGATCGTCCGCGTGCTGCGCGGTCTTGGCGAACAGCTCGCTGACCTCGATGCCGCTTTTGCCGTATTTTTGAAACGCATACGGTGACTTCAAGCCAGCACCAGTGGGACGCTCGGTCTTCAACGGCGAGGGAATGGCCTTGCCGTCATATTGATCGAGAGATGGCTTCGGATCGAAGGTGTCCAGATGCGAAGGACCGCCGTTCATGAACAGATGCACCACGCGCTTCGCCCTGGCAGGCAGCGGCGGCTGCCGCGCGACGAGCGGGTTCAGTGAAATGGAGGACGTCTCCGCGAGCAGATCGCCAAGCCCCATGGCACCAAAGCCCATGCCGATGCGGCCGAGCAGATCTCGACGAGTGATGGAGGACGGTGGCAACATAAGGGCGCGAAGTGTTGGTGAGCGGTTAGTCAGCAAACTGGAACTCATTGCCGATGAGGAGCACCTGCGCGAGCTGGGCGAGCGGGCTCTGCGGTGCTGGAGCTGGCGTGGCAGGGGCGCTGTTCACGAAGCGCAAAGCCATCTCGGCCTCGTCCGGCTTGGGGCCGCGCAGCAGCACACGGTGATACAGCGCCTCAAGGGTGCGGGCATCCACAATGCCTCCGGTGCTGGCCTGGAGCGTGGCCGCGAGCTTGCCCGACTGCGTTTGAATGAAAGGCGAGTTGATGAGGAACAAGGCCTGCTGCGGCACGGTGGTGACGGAGCGCTGGGGGCTGTGAATGTCAGGATTCGCAAAGTCAAACATGGCGGGCACGCTGGCCTGCACTTCACGGTCGATGAAGAGGTAGAGGCTGCGGCGGGTGTCCACCTCCGGTGCGGCGAGTGGTGTGGCGCGTCCACCTGCATTCGCGACATTGAGAGAGCCGCAGACGGCGAGCGTGGAGTCACGCATCTGCTCGTAATCGAGCCGCAGGCGGTTGAAGCGCGAGAGCAGGGCGTTTTCCGCGTCCTTTACATCCTTGTCGGGCGTGCTGGCGCAGCTCTGCTGATAGGTGCGGGAGTTCAGGATGAGGCGTTGCAGCTTCTTCAAGCTCCAGCCTTCCTGCATGAAGGTGGCGGCGAGGTAATCGAGCAGTTCAGCCTGTTCGGGCTTCGGCGTCTGCATGCCAAAATCGCTGGGCAGGCTCACTAGAGGCTTGCCAAAGTGCAGCATCCACACGCGGTTCACCATCACGCGGGCAGTGAGCGGATTCTCCTTGCTGGTGATGCTCTGTGCCAGCTCCAACCTGCCGCTGCCCTTCGAGAACTTCTGCCCGCCAAACATCGTCAGGAAGCCGCGTGGAGCGAGTGCTCCCTGACGCGCCGGATTGCCACGGATGAAGATGTTCACGTCCGCAGGCTGCGGCCGATCCTGCATGGTCATGGCGCGAATGGGGGCACCGGGGTCTTCGACAGCGAGCTTCTTGATCTCATTATCTATCTCCTGCATGCGCAGGCTGTCCTTCACGTTGAAAAACTGGTCGATGCCATCCGCAGGCACCGACATCGGCGACGTGGGAGTTTGCAGTAGTCCGCGCATTTCCAGCCACGGCGGATTATCCGGCACGAGACCGCTGACGCAGGCGAGAAAGACCTCCTGATAGAGCGCGGCCACTTCACCGAAATTTTTCATCGGTGGCCGCTTGGCGAGCTCATTGCGCAGCACTTCATTCGCACCGCTCTCGGGTTTGGCGAGGCGTTGGGCTAGCTCGGGTGCCTTCGCTGCGAATTCAGGCTCCAATAGCTTGGCAAACTCTGTCCACGCGAGCATGACTGGATGCGGTTTCGGCACCAGCGCGTAGGTCGTGAGGAAGTCGCGCCACTTCGTCGCCACACTCTCGCGGAACATCTCCGTGGCAGCAGTTGCCTTGAATGCGTCCGGCGTCATGGCAGTCGCCCGCTGGGCAAAGAGCAGGTAGTCGCGCAGTTTGTCCGGCTTGCGCAGCTCGCTGAAAACCTCCTCGCGGAACGCCTTCTTTTTCACGTCCACCGCCGCCACCTTCTGCTTAAACGCCGCCGCTGCCGCAGCGTCCGGTGACTCACCGATGATCGGAAACTCCGGTGGCACGACGCAACTGTTCATCACGCTGTAGAGCGCATAGTAGTCCGCCGTTGGCACCGGATCATATTTGTGATCATGGCAGCGTGCGCAGGACACGGTGAGGCCCATCAAGCCGCGTGAGATCACATCAATGCGGTCATCGATCTGCAAGGTGCCATCGCCCACGAAGCTGTCATTCACCGTAAGAAAGCCAAGCGCTGCCAGCGAACCCACCGGCTTGCCGGGAGCCTGCAAATGATCCGCTGCGAGCTGCTGCGTGATGAACTGGTCATAGGGCAGATCATCGTTGAGTGCCTTCACCACCCAGTCGCGGTAGGTGTGCGCATTCGGCAGACGATTGTCCGCGCCTGGACCCGCGTAGCCCCAAGTATCCGCGTAGCGTGCCACATCCAGCCACATGCGTCCGATGCGCTCTCCATAGCGCGGAGAAGCCAGCAGCTTGTCGATCAACGCCGCCGCCGCATTCGGCACGTTTGTCGCTGCAGATGCCTGTTTAAACTGCTCTACCTCCTCAAAGCTCGGCGGCAGCCCCGTGAGGCTCAGATGCAGCCTCCGGCACAGCACCGCCGCATCCGCCGGTGGAGCAAAGTCCAGGCCCGCCTTTGCCAGCTTCCCAGCGACCAGCGCATCCACCGAAGTCGGCGCTGCCGGTTTGGCGATAGGCTTGAAGGACCAATGCTCCTGCCACTTGGGCTTGGTCTGTGCCACCGTCGCCTCCTTCGGCCACGGCAGCCCCATTTTGACCCATTGCGCCAGCGCCTCGATCTGCGCCGATGCGAGCTGCGGCTTCTTCGTCGGCATCGGCTCCACACCCGGCGCATGACGCACGGATTTGATCAGGGAACTCGCCTCAGGATCACCCACAATGACGACCTTGCCCGCATCCGTGCCACGCAGCACCGTATCCCGCGAGTCCAGCCTCAGCCCGCTTTTCGCCTTCTCAGCGCCATGGCACGAGTAGCAATGCTCCGCGAGCACCGGCCGCACATGCTTCTCAAAAAACACAACCTGCTCTGCACTGAAGACCACCTCCTGCGCCACGACGCTTGTCGATGCGATGCCAATCAGGGTGAGGATACAAATGGAGTTCATTTCAGACGTCTATTCATAAGCCGCTAGATGCAGATGTTTATGTGACAAAACAGTGTTTCGTCACAAATAGCGATCAGCGGCTCTGCCCCCCACGCGAACATTCCGCAGCGAGGTGATAGTCGCATCACTTTCAGGAGAATGCGCCGAGCGTGGCGACTCCGGCAGAGGTAAAGGAGTGGTGGCGCGTGGCAGGGTTCATGTGGTGCTCGGATGATGAGTTATTGCCTCGCTTTGCCACCACCCCGATGCAGCCCCTCACACTTCGCGATGGCGGCTTTCAGCGGGGTGAGGATAGGCTCGATGGGGCGTTCGTGGTCATCGATGAAACCTTCACGGTAAAGCACGCCGCGTTGCTCGTAGCTGGCGACTACCTTGTCGTTGCCCTTCTTCACGGCGTCGATGTAGGGCTTGCGCAGGCCACGCATATAGCCGCAGTGATGCCAGCCGATGAACCAGGGCTGGGCGAAGAGTTTTGTCAGTGTCTCGTCGTAGGTTTGGCCGAGCGATTGATAAAACGCGGGATTCTCGCCGCGCAGGGGGTTGTCGGGCCAGAAGGGCTTGCAGGTGGTGTCGCCATTGATGATGGGCAGGCCGCTTTCGCGATGCACGATGGCGAGCGTGGCCACCTGCTCGTCGGCGGGGCCATAGTATTGCACGCTGATGACATCCACGAAGCCACGCATGGCCTTGAGACTGTTCGCGAGCTGCACAGGGAACTTGCGGTCGCGATTCATGTTCAGCTTGTCGCCGAGGATGAGATGCGCAGCGTCGTGCTGGCGGATGCTGCGATGCCGCTCCTCATACCAGCGGCGCATGAGGATGAAAAGGAACGCGCGACTGTCCGCAACGGCTGCTTTGGCATCGCCAAGCTGATGCCACTGCGTGCAAGCCGCGAGTTCATCCCACGTCGCCGTCTTCACCGCATAAACCGCCGCCGCCTTGGCAGGATCGGCATGTCGCTTCTGCAAAAGCGCGATCCACGCCTGCTTTCCCGCCGCTGTGGCAGGCAGAGACATCAGCGCATGAACCCATGGATGAAGCTGCTGCTGTGCAGGCGAGAGTTTGGCAAAGGCCGGGCTGCCCGCATCATCGTCCACCGTCCACGGCGGGCCGTCGGTGTAGGCGTAACCGAGCAATTGCGGGTCCTGCGCACGCGGTTTCACGAGCTGATCGGCCACCTCATCGAGCTGCGCCCGAAACGCCTCATCAAACACATCCATGGGCCGTTTCGCGAAGCTGGCGACGAGTTCCGACCGCTTCATGTTCCAACCCCACGACACCGGAATCGCCAACTGGCACACATAGTAGCCGCCAATGGCTTCCTGAAGGCTACGTGAGAGTGGATTGTGAAACCCGAGCGTATTGAAGCCCCAGTCCTTGAAGTTCGCCGCCACATTCGCCGACCACTTTTTCACTGCCGCCGACTCCTCATCGAAAGTGCCGTCTTTGGCAAAAATCTCCCCGCCATACGTCTCGCGCACGAAGTCGGCATTCCGCGGACTCTGCCAGTAAAGCGGCTCCACATGATTCGCGCCGATGGAAAGGAAGTTTCCCTCTGTGGGCGAGCGAAACCACCACACGCCGTCGGCTTGCTCGATGGTGACGGCTTTAGCGGCAGTCTCCGCCGCAAAAGCCAGCGAAACATCTTGCAGAGTGATGCTGAGGCAAAAAATGACGATGTGTTTCATGATCAGCCGCTTTCAGGTAAAAAGGTTGGCAGAGTGATTCCTTGCATCGGCGGGGCTTCGCCGAGGACGCTGAGCAGATTCGTCTCGCGATTCCTCGCGCCCCAGGCGTAGGCTTGTCGCACGAGTGACGAACATCTCGATGGAAGAATGAAGGCCACGGTTTGTCCGCGAAAATGCTGGGCCAGCATCCCGTGCATCAACTCCAGCATCGTCGTCTCATCCTCGGCGACGCCCTGGCCGAGCAGATTATCCGTGGGGAAGGCTGATGCCGCGAGAAAGCCGGAGATCGCGCCATCCGCTTTCTCGATGAGTGCGAGCCGCCAGCAGTCGGATCGGTTCTCCACGAAGAAGCGGTAGTCCTTCTCTTTGCGGATGCCGTTGAGGCGGAACTCGAAGTCAGCGATTGCTGGCACATCCGCCATCGTCGCCATCCTCATCCGCGCACTCGAGCCAGCGAAGCCGGATGGCGGGACATCGAGCGTCATGGATTGCAGCATCATCTGGGGCACAAAGCCCAGCCGTGTGTAGAGCGAGAACGAATCGAGATTCATCGCGCTCGAGACCAAGCGCAGTGGTTTGCCATCGGCATGGCGAATAATTTCCTCCATCAGCGCACGTCCGACGCCACAGCCAAACGCGGTGGGATGCACGGCGACGACGCCAACGCCGAGATGCGTCTCACGCGGATGGAAGAATGCCGATCCGATGAGTGCCCCAGAGTCATCCAATGCCACGACGCAGCACCCTGGGGCAAGCGCCTCATAAACATCCACGGTGAACCGGAACGGTTCCCAGTCTGTGCCAAATCGATCTGTGTTCAGTCGCGTGCGGTGCCAGACATCGAGCGATGCATGAAGGAGCTTTGCCAGTTCGTCGGATTGGTTTGGCTGGAGGCGTGCGAGGTTCATTCGGAAAGACGTGCTAAGCCAACGTGCAATTCCCAAGTATTTACTCATCTTTGTTGGCATCGAAAACCTTCTCTCCGTCATCCGCTGCATCTACTTCCACGCTGCCGGGCGTGCGCGGGACTTTGGACTTCGAATAGAACTTTGTAGGCACCCAGCCTCGGCTGCGGAGTTTGGAGCGGATTGGATCATTCGGCGAGGCTTGCAAGGTCGCGGTGGGCGTGTCGCCGCTGGTGAGCGGGGCGATTTTTTTTCAATCAAGATACAATCCGGCCTCGGAGGTGATGGCCTGCATCGGTGCCATGAGTTTCAGCGTGACCATATCGGCTATGCCAGAAATGACGGGCAGGTGCATCGCAGCACGCGGCCGCAGCCGATGTGCGCCTGTGAACTGGATACTCTCATGCGCTGAACCAACGCTCTCAGCGTATCGGATTCGCCAGTAAAACATGTCGAAGCTTCATGTGTCCGTCACGTAAGCTGTGATCAGTGAAAGAATTTGGCGCATTTCGTATTTCTATATATGCATTGAAATCGAGATATAGAAAAATGCCGACTTCACGCCCTATCAAACGCAAAATCGTTTCTCCTGTTCGCGATTCAGGATTCAGCACGCCGAGTCTCGACCGTGCGCTTGCCATCATGCAGTCCCTGGGTGGTCAGCGGTCGGGTCTGACGCTCTCAGAGATCGCAGCCAAGGTCGGGCTTTCCGTCAACTTCGTGTATCGCGTCACGCAGTCTCTGGTGGCTCATGGCTACGTGGTGCGAGACGCGGAGAAGCGCTTCAGCATCGGGGCGCAGATGCTGGCGTTGTGCCAGCCGGTGGTGGATGACGTGCCACTGGCGGAGGCGGCGCTGCCCGCGATGCGCTGGCTGAGCGAGCAGACAGGCGAGGCCGCTCACCTGGGCATCATCAGCGGCCACGAGGGCATCGTGCTGGAGCGGGTGATCGGGAGGGCGATGATTAAATTTTATGTGGAGCGCGGCACACGTTTTCCGCTTCATACGAGTGGTCCGGGCAAGGTGATGCTGGCCTTCATGCCGGAGACTGAGCGGGATGCTGTGATCGCCGGGATGAAGTTCGAGCGCTTCCAGCCGTGGACGATTTCCAGCCGGAAGGAGTTTATGAAATGCCTCAACGAGGTGCGCAGCAAAGGCTGGGCGGTGGACGCTGGCGAGCACATGGAGGGGCATCACTGTCTGGGTGCCCCCATTCTCGATGCCGAAGGTCATGCGAGCGCAAGCCTGTGGATCACGGGGCCGAGCCAGCGCCTTTCGGAGGAGCGCATGACAAAGCTGGCACCCTTGGTGAAGAAGGCTGGCGCGATGGTCACGGCAGCGCTCAACCCCTCACTCTCGAAGGCATGAAAATACTCTTTGTTTTCCTCCTCTCGGCGTCTCTTCATGCTGAGGAGCGCTTCCTGCTCGCGGCGGACACTCAAGTCATTGAGATCAATCGTGCCGGTAAGGTCACCGATCTACTGAAGCACCCAGGCCATGGCGGCATCTACGATGCGTGGCGGCTGCCGGATGGCGGCATCGCCTATGCTCACAAAGGCGGCCTGGCGGTGTTTGATGCGGCGAAGAAGCTGGTCATGGAACACAAGGCTCGCGCAGGTGCGATGGGCGCGGAGGCGAACAGCGTGGCGGTGCTGGAAGGTGGGAAGAAGTTCGCGTTGATGGACAGCGGCGTGAGTCAGATCCGCATCGTGGATCGTGGCGGTGCCGTCGTGAGCGAGACGCCGCTGCCCGATCTCAAAGACGATCCGCTGCACTTCCGATATCGCATGATCCGCGAGGTACCGGAGGCGAAGGCGTTCTGGGTCGGGCAATACGGGCGCAAAACGGTGCTGAAGGTGGAAACTGTGACGGGGCGTGTGTTGCAGACGATTCCACTCGATCCGCTGCTGAAGCCATCGCCCACGGTGAAGAAGGCTTTTGCAATGCTGCCAGTCGAGGACGGCTCCTTGTGGGTGTCCACGTCCACCGGTTGTCAGTTGCTTCACCTTGATGCGAGTGGGAAAAGGCTCGGATGCTGGACCATGGAAGACCTCGGGCTGAAGTGCCGCTACCTGCTCGGCATGTCTCGCTTGGCCAATGGCAACGTGCTAATCGCTTGCGGGGATTATCATCTGCAAAAGGCTGACGAGGGCCGTGATTTGCTCGCGGAGATCGACAGCAGTGGAAAGGTCGTGTGGAAGTTCACTCGCGAGCAGTTGGTGGATCAAATCGATGGCACGATCGACAAAGGCAGCAGCCTGGAAGAGATGCGCATTACGAATGTGCAGGTCTTTAACGCGCCAACGTCAAAATCGTCGAAATCGACTGCTGTGAGCAATCTTCCCGCCTTCATCGACAAGCATTGCATCGACTGCCATGACGATACGATGAGCAAAGGCGACTTCGACATCACAGCGCTCGCTTTTCAGCTAGACGATGCCGGAAATCGCGGACGCTGGGCACGTGTGTTTGATCTCGTGGAACGGGGAGAGATGCCGCCGCCGGAAAAGTCGAAGGTGAGCACGGCGGAGCGCCACGCCTTTGCCAAGGAGCTGGAAGCGAAGCTGCTGGCAGCAGCTCAAGCGGAAGTGGCTAGAGCCGGTCGCGGCCCTGTGCGCAGGCTCACGCGTGTGGAGTTTGAAAACAATCTACGCGTGCTGCTGAACCTCCCGGACCTCGATGTGCGGGACAAGCTGCCGGAAGATCGCGACTCGCACGGCTTCACGAAGGTTTCTGACATGCTCGATGTGTCTCGAGTGCAGATGGAGGGCTATCTCGATGCCACGGAGACCGCTTTGCGTACGGCGATGGCCGGCAGCACTCCGCCGCAGAAACCGCTCACACAGCGCTTCACCGGCTTGCAGTTGTTCCCTGGCCTCGACACCTTCGGTGAGCGTGAGGCAATGTTCTTTGCGCGGGACAATCGCATGGTGCCGATCACCAGCACCGAAGTGCAAAAGATGACGCCTGAGCAGCGCAGTGATCCCACCTTGGAGATGGCACTCTTCCGCTCAGCGACGTGGCCCTACTATGGTTATCCGCCGGGCTTTCGTGCGAAGGCCGGCGGAGCATATCGCGTGCGGTTCAAAGGACGTGCCGTGCGGCAGGTGCGGGACTTTCGCCTCGTGCCGGCGTATGAACCCGTCGCGATGAGCTTCCGCGCACGGCAGCCTTCAGGGCCGGACGTCTCCGGCGATGTGCGCGAGACGGGCGGCTGGATCGATTTGCAGCCGGAGGCACGCGAGTTTGAGACGACGATCCATCTCAAAGCTGGCGAGACCTTTGAATACAGTCCGCTCGGCCTGCCTGTGCCGTTCATCCGCACCGATGGCGGCTTCTTTTATGATTATCCGCCGATGCCGCCGGAGGGTCATCGCGGCGTGGCGATCCAATGGCTCGAAGTCACGGGGCCGCTCGTCGATGCACAATGGCCGCCGACATCGCATCGCACATTGTTTGATGATGTCTCGCCTGCGAAAGGCACAGCCCCCGATGCGGAGCGGTTGTTTCGCCGCTTCGCCGCCCTCGCTGCCTTGCGGCCGATGAGCGAACAGGCGCATGAACCTTTCCTGAAACTCATTCGTGCCAAGCTCGCCAAAGGCGTGCCATTTGCGGACGCCATGCTGGCGGGCTATCAGGGGCTGCTGTGCTCCTCGCACTGTCTTTATCTCACCGAGCCGCGTGGAGAATCGGACGACGTTCACGTCGCCATTGCGGCCCGGCTCTCGCACCTCTTCTGGAATCAAAGGCCCGATGATGAACTTATGCGGCTCGCTCGGACATCGCGACTGCGCGATGCGGCCACGCTCGCAGCCCAAACAGACCGTCTCATCGCCGATCCGCGCTTCGAGCAGTTCGTGCACATGTTTGCCAATGAATGGCTCGATCTCCGCAAGCTGCGCCGCGACATCCCGGATGAGCGTTTGTATCCCGAGTATCGCAAGGACGACTACCTCGTCGATTCGATGGCGCATGAGACACAGGCATTCCTCATGGCAATGGTTCGTGAGAACCTGCCCGTCACCACGCTGGTCACGGCTGACTTCACCTTCGTCAATGATCGCCTCGCGCGGCACTATGATCTGCCGCGTGTTTCCGGCTCCTCCATGCAGCGTGTGTCCTTGCCGAAAGGCAGCCCCTTCGGAGGTCTCATCACGCAAGCCGCCCTCATGAAGCACACGGCGAACGGCACCACCACCTCGCCCGTGCTGCGCGGCGTGTGGATCATGGAAAAGCTGCTCGGCCAGCCGCCGCCACCGCCGCCAAAAAGTGTGCCCGCCGTCGAGCCGGACATCCGTGGGGCGACTACGATCCGCGATCTGCTCGCCAAACACACCGAATCGAAGAGCTGTGCCGGTTGTCATGCCAAGTTCGATCCGGTGGGCTTCGCCTTGGAGAACTTCGATGTCATGGGCGCCTGGCGGGATCGCTATCGCGGCATGGAGAAAGGGGAGAAAGTCACCGGCTTCGATCCCGCCGGTCATCCCTACACTTACTTCGTCGGCCCCGCCGTCGATGCCTCTGGCAAGCTGCCCGGCGGCGATTCCTTTCGCGACATCCATGACGTCAAACGCCAGCTCGCCGCCAACCCACGCCAGCTCGCCAAAAACCTCCTCGAACACCTCGTGCTGCATGCCACCGGCACGCCTGTAGGTTTCGCGGATCGCACAGAAATCGAAGCCATGCTCGATGCGTGTGCCGCGAGTGGCTACCATGTCCGTGATCTCATGCACGCGCTGGTGGGGAGCGGAATTTTCCTTGGAACAAAGTCCATCCCATGAACACACCTTACATTGCAGCACCTATCCCGCGTCGTCGCTTCCTCCACGGCATCGGCGTTACTCTCGGACTTCCGATGCTCGAGTGCATGACGCCGGTCTTTGCCCGTGCCGCAGGATCGAGGCCGCCCAAGCGGATGCTTCTGATCTCCAACAACCTCGGCGTGCTGCCGCAGCACTTCTTCCCGAAGGTCAAAGGTCCAGGTTACACGCTGTCGCCATACTTGAAGGAACTCGCCGCTTTCAAAAACGACTTCACCGTCTTCAGCGGCCTTTCGCATCCCGCCGTCACGGGCGGGCACAGCACCGAAAACTGCTTTCTCACCGCCGCGCCCGACCCGACTCGCAGCGGCTTCCGCAACAGCATCTCGCTCGACCAGGCAGCCGCCGATGCCCTGGGCCAGCAGACGCGATTCCCCACGCTGAATCTCGGCGTGAACATCGACAAAGCCAACCGCAGCCTCTCCTGGACACGCGACGGCGTGCTGCTGCCCGCCGAGGACAGCCCGGCGGCCTTGTTTCGCAAAATGTTCCTCCAGGGTGATGCCAGGCAGACCGCGCTCTCCCTCAAACGCCTCCAGGATCGTGGCAGCGTGCTCGATGTGCTCAGCGAGGACATGCGTGGCTTTCAACGTGGCCTTGGCAACTCGGACCGCTCGCGCCTGGACCAGTATCTCACTTCCATTCGGGAACTGGAGCTGCGACTCGCCATCTCCGGCGAATGGGAGCAAAAACCAAAGCCCGCTACCAAGACACCAGAGCCCAAGGACATCCCTGACAAAGCGAAATTCTTCCCAAAGATCCAGCTCATGCTCGACATGGCGCGGCTCGCCTTTGAGTCCGACTCCACGCGCATCATCACGCTCATGGTGGATGGTTTTGCCACGCCTGTCTTTGAGATCGACGACCATCAGCGCACACGCGACGGCTATCACAATCTAAGTCACCACGGTCAGTCGAAGGAAAAGCTCGCCGAACTCGAAAAGGTCGATCTCCAGCAAATGCGCCACCTGCGCGAACTCCTCGCCGCACTCGCCGCCACTCCCACTGGCGAGGATGCCCGCCTGCTCGACCAAACCATGGTCCTCTATGGCAGCAACCTCGGCGATGCCAACATCCACAACTGCACCAATCTCCCCGTCCTCCTTGCAGGTGGCGGTTTCAAACACGGCCAGCACCTCGCCTTCGACGCCGTGCAAAACAAGCCGCTCTGCAATCTCTTCGTCTCCATGCTGCAAAACTTGGGCGTCGAGACGGAGGCGTTTGGTAGCAGCACCGGCACCATTTCCGAGATCGAGTCAGTATAACCAGCCTGTGCGTGCTGTGAATCAGACCATCAAAGCACATGCCACCGCAGACGATCCTACGACGATGATGGAGCCGTTGTCCGCGCCGGTGACCAACGAGGCTATGGACGAAGAATACGCGGTGGGACTTCGATACGGTCGAATGCCAGCCTCAATAGCCTCATGACGACATGGTCAGAGTATGAGTGAGTTAACATAACACGATGAATTTCCCTGCGGCGTCGTGAATCCTCGTTCTGCCTCCGTTCATTACGGACTCAACCATGAAACACACGCTCCTGATCCTCTCCCTGTTTGTGCTGCCAGCCCCCGCGCAGGACAAAGCGTTGCTCGATCTCGCATTGGAGCCGCCAGTCATTAATACCACGCCTGGGCCTGCGTATGATGACCAAGTGCGGCCTGGAAACATGATCATCGGCATCGACCGCACGCCGAAAGGTCGCCTCTGGGCCGCGTGGGTGGGGAATGGCGACTCGCCGAATGGATTCTTCATGCTGGCGACGAGTGATGATGATGGAAAGTCGTGGTCGAAGCCGCGTGTGGTGATTGACCCGCAGGATGGCGAGCTCAACGGCGTGCGCTATGAGCGACGTGCTCTCGTTGGAAATCTTTGGACCGATCCGCTGGGCCGCTTGTGGTGCTTCTTTGATCAAAGCATCGGCTACTTCGACGGTCGCTGCGGTGACTGGTATATCCGCTGCGATGATCCTGATGCGGCTGAGCCAAAGTGGTCCGCTCCTGTGCGTTTCGCCGATGGCTGCACGCTGAACAAGCCCACCGTGCTCAGCAATGGCGACTGGCTGCTGCCGGTGGCGCTCTGGACCCGTGATCGCATGGGCGGTCCCGGCGTGGATAAAGAAGCTCACAAGGACCTCGATGTGATCCGCATGGCGAATGTCTTCGCCTCGACCGACCAAGGCAAAACATGGACACGCCGCAGCGGCGTGGCATTCCCGCGCACAGACTTTGACGAGCACATGATCGTCGAGCGCAAAGACGGCAGCCTGTGGATGCTCGCGCGCACGAAGGACGGCATCAGCGAGAGCGTTTCCACCGACAAAGGGATGACATGGAGCGAGCCGCAGCCGAGCACGATTCAGAATCCCAGCGCCCGCTTCTTCATTCGCCGTCTTGCTTCGGGAAAACTCATCCTCGTGAAGAATGGGCCGATCAATGTGAGGCTTCCGAACCGCACGAACTTGAAAGCCTTCCTCTCCGATGATGACGGCAAGACCTGGGGCAAAGGCCTGCTCATTGATGATCGCGCGTCGGTCTCGTATCCAGACGGCTTTCAGGCTCCGAACGGCGACATCCACATCCTCTATGATTGGAACCGCCACACGGATGCGGAGATCCTGCACACCAAGTTCACCGAAGCTGACTTTGCTCCACGCAAACCCGCACCACCTGCTCCGATGGATCATGCCAAACCAGTCGCCACCAACGCAGCCCCGGCCTGGATACCGAAGAAGACCGTCGTGAATAAAGCTCACGCACCCCATTTGCCGAAGTCGATCAGGCCTGATCCCAAGTGGACCGCCCAGGCTGCCGAGGACGCCAAGCAGGATTTCAAGAGCATCCCGTATGACGGCATCACGCCGAATAAAATGGTCTGCGACACAACGCTGCGTGAGTTGCCGGACGGCTCGTGGATTCTCTTCATCCTCGCCGGTGGAGACACTGAACCTTCGCCGCTGAACTACACTGGCGTGACGCGCAGTACTGACATGGGCAAAACCTGGACGCCGCTGGCACCCTTCGATGTCGGCTTCCCGCGCGAGGGAAAAACCATCGGGCAGGGCCCGACGGAGCTCATGATCATCGGCCAGCGCTGCACGCTCTTCTTCTCCACCCACTCCAAGCACTGGGCCAACGACTGGCGCTCGTGGTATCTCACCAGCGACGACTCCTTCAAGACTTGGAGCAAGCCGATGGAAGTGCCCGGTCGCCTCAAAGAGCGCACGTTCATCCGCAAGCACATCGTCTGCAAAGACGGCCGTCTCATGATTCCGTTCCAGCATTACATCGGCCCCGATGATGAGCAGTACAAGGCACCGCTCGACCGTGCCTTCACCAATCCACGCAATGGCGTCCTCATCAGCAGCGATGGTGGCAAAACCTGGAGTGAGCACGGCAACATCCGCCTCACGCCGAACAGCCGCTACTTCGGCTGGGCGGAAAACGATCTCTTCGAGCATCCCGATGGTCGCATCACCATGGTCATCCGCGCCGACGGCCTCGGCGGCCTGCTTTACAAAGCCGTGTCCAAGGATGGTGGTAAGACCTGGCCCGAGTTTGCCAGCGTCACGGACATCCCCAACCCCGGCAGCAAGACCACGCTTTACAACCTCGGTGGAGATCGTGTGGCCATCCTGCACAATCCCAACAGCAAGCATCGCAGCCCCATGGCACTGTGGATTAGCTTCGACGGCATGAAGACCTGGCCCTATCAACGCGTCCTCCAGCAGGAGTCCGTTGATGGACCGAAAGGCCGCATGAACTACCCCGACGGCTTCGTCAGCAAAGATGGCCAATGGCTGCACTTCGCCTTCGATGACAATCGCCACCGCGCCGTGCATTACAGTGCGAAGCTGCCGCCGCTGGAGTAGGGGATTCATGCCAAGAGAGATTGGTTCACAATACTGGCGTAGCTCACAGCAATCGGCGGGCAATAGCCAGAGCGCCAACCCCGTATTGTCAGAACCATGAAATTCCTTTGCCTGCTCCCGCTGCTCGTGCTGCCCGTCTTGGTGCAGGCGGAGGACGAGTATGAGCAGGCACCGATCCGCTATTCGGAGACCCAGCCGCGTGATGCCGCCCAGGCGCTGGAGAAAATGCTGCTCGCGGGCAAGGTGAAGATCGACCGCACGGATGCCTGGAGTGTGCTGCGCGGTGTGCTGAAGTGCTTTGGCATCCCTGAGGAGTCACAGGTCATGGTCTTCTCCAAGACGAGCAAGCAGAACGACCGCATCAGTCCGCAGACACCGCGCGTGATCTATTTTTCCGATGACGCCTACGTTGGCTATTCCGTCGGCGGCTCAATCGAAGTCTCCACCATCGATCCGAAACTCGGCCCCATCTTTTATCTGCTCGATCCCGAGGTGGAGTCCTCGAAGCCGCTGCATTTCGAGCGTGATCAGAGCTGCCTGAGCTGCCATGGCGGGCCTTTCACGCCGGAAGTTCCCGGCGTCATCGTGCGCTCCGTTTTTCCTGGGCCAGAAGGCCACCCGATCATGAGCCAGGGCAGCACGGTGGTGGATACGACGACGCCTTTCTCTGACCGCTGGGGTGGCTGGTATGTCACTGGTAAACACGGCAGCCAGCTTCATCGCGGCAATGTCACGGCCACTGAAAAGCCAGACAACAGCTGCGACATGCCCATCGAAAAAGGGGCGAACATTGCGGACCTCACGAGCTTCTTCGATACCTCCCCTTACAAGCGCAAGAAGAGCGACATCGTGGCCCTCATGGTGCTGGAGCATCAGACCTCTGTGCAGAATGTGCTGACGAAAGCGAATCACACCGCCATGCGAGCCATGCACATGCAGACCAGCCTTCAAAAAGAACTCGGTGAGCCGGTGCAGCATGAGCCCGTCGGCACGGCACGTCGTATCATTGATCACATGGCCGAGGACGTGATCGAGGCGCTGCTTTTCAAAGACGAGGCCGCTTTGCCTGAAGGTGGCATCGAGGGCGAGGAAGACTTCCAGACAGCCTTCACGGCCAGGGCTCCCAAGTCGGCGGAAGGACGCTCGCTGAAGGACTTCCAGCTTCACACGCGGCTCTTTAAGCACCGCTGCAGTTTCATGATTCACTCGCTGACCTTCCGCCATCTCTCGCCGCCTTTGAAGTCCACGGTCGTCAAGATGCTGAACGATGTGCTGTCGGGAAAAGATACGAGCGGCACCTTTGACTATCTCGGCGAATCTGAGCGTAATCACATCCTCGCCATCCTTCAGGACACGGGCGTGCTGCCAAAGGCTTGAGAAAAGCCACCGTCGGGCGCGTTCTTTGCTGTCATGCGACGCGCCTTGCTCCTCCTCACGATTTGTTCTGCTCTACACGGCCAGGATTTGGAGAAAATCTTTGAAGAGGACAACCTGGAGCCCATGCGCCGTGTGCTGGCTGCGGGGCGCTACGACGACGTCGCCATGATCTGCGAACGCGCCATCCGTCAGGGCTTCAAATCGCCTGACTGGCGGATTATGCGCATACAGGCGCTCATGAATCTGGGGCGCGAGGTCGAGGCTCGGGATGAGGTGCAGCTCGCGGTAAAGACCTTCCCCGGTCATCTCGAACTCCTTATGCTCCAGCATGACAATGCACGGCGTATCGGGCGGAAGGACATCGCCGATGAAGCGCTCAAGGCGGTGAACGATGCGGCGCGTGCGCAGCAGCCGAAAGATCGCAAGGCTGCCGAATGGGTGGCGCTGGGGCAGGCGGCGCTCGCGCTCGGAGCGGATGCGAAGAAGGTCATCCAGCAATACTTCCAGGTGGCGCAAAAGAAGGACGCGAAGTTTGAGCCTGCCTACCTCGCCGAGGGGCATCTGGCTTTGTCGAAAGACGATGCGGCTCGTGCTGCCGATGTCTTCCGCGCGGGATTGAAAGCCTGTGGTGAGACGGCGGAGCTGCGAGTCGGTCTCGCGCTGGCCTTTGCGAATGGCGACCGCGAAAAGTCGCTGGAGAGCCTCAAACGCGCGCTCGAGCTGAACCCGGTTCACTCGGTGGCTTTGCTGAATCAGGCGGAGTCGATGATCGGCGCGGAGAAGTTTCTCGATGCCGCCGGGCTCGTGCAGAAGGTGCTCGAATACCGCGACAACTGCCCTGAAGCCTGGGCGCTGCTCGCTGCCATCACGCATCTGAGCGCGGCGGACGCGAAGAAGTTCGAGTCGGCGCGTGAGAATGGTTTGAAGCGCTGGGATAAGAATCCCGAAGTCGATCACACCATCGGGCGTGTGCTGTCACGAGCTTATCGTTTTGCCGAAGGCTCGAAGCATCAGCGGAAGGCGTTGGAGTTCGATCCCAACTACCTTCCTGCCAAGGTCGCATTGACGCATGATCTGCTGCGGCTTGGTGAAGAAGACGAGGCTTGGAAGATCGCTGCCGAGATCCGTGAAAAGGATGGCTACAACGTGCAGGCGCATAACATCGGCCTGCTGGAGAAGGAGATGGCGGGTTTTACCACGCAGAGCTTTGACGACTTCATCCTCAAGATGCCGAAGCGCGACTGGCCCATCTATGGCGAAGAAGCGCTCGCCTTGCTGCGCGAGGCAAAGACGGTGCTCACCGCGAAGTATGGGCTCGATTTGAAGCGGCCCGTGATGGTCGAGTTCTTCGGGCAGCAGCAGGACTTCGCCATCCGCACTTTTGGCAGTCTCGGTGGGCAGGGCTTGCTCGGCGTCTGCTTCGGCACCGTCATCACCATGAACAGTCCCGGCGGACTCGCTCATGGGCGGAACAACTGGCAGGGCACGCTCTGGCATGAGTTCTGTCATGTCGTCACGCTCACGCTGACGCAAAACAAGATGCCGCGCTGGCTGAGCGAGGGCATCAGCGTCCACGAGGAAAGCCAGCGCAATCCCATCTGGGGCATGCCCATGGACGCCACCTTCCGCCGTATGATCCTCGATGAAAAAGCCGCAAAGCCCATCAGCCAACTCAGCAGCGCCTTCCTGAATGCCGAGAGCGATGACCACCTCATGTTCGCCTACTACCAGAGCAGCCAGGTCGTTGGCTATCTGCTGGAGAAATTCGGCACGGAAAAGTTCCAGGCCATCCTGCGTGATCTCGCCAGCGGGAAACGCATCAATGATGCCATCGCCGATAACACGGAGCCGCTGGAGAAGCTGGAGCCCGCCTTTGAAAAGCACCTCCAAGCCAAGGCGGTGGCCTTCGGTGAAAAGGCTGACTGGAAGAAGCCCGAGCCCGAGGACGTGAACCCGCTCGATCCCGAATCGCTCGCGGAGTTCACGAAGAAACATCCCGACAGCTTGTGGGCGATTCATCGGCAGATCGACACGCTCATCGAGCAGGAGAAATGGGCCGACGTGCTGCCGCTTGCCGAGCGTTTGATCACGCTCGTGCCGGAAGACTTCAGCGACGAAGGCGGCTATCAGATCAAGGCGTCAACGCTGCGAGAACTGAAGCGCGACGACGAAGAGATCGCCGTGCTGCGGCAGATCGCCGAGCACGAGACGAGTGCCATGCCGATCTTTCTTCGCCTCATCGAGCTGGATCAAAAGAAGCAGGACTGGCCCCAGGTGCGCGCCAATGCCGAGCGTGCCATTGCCTTGAATCCCTTCCTCCGCACACCGCAGCAGGCCATGGCTGATGCTGCGGATGCTCTTGGTGAAAAGGACCGATCCATCGCCGCCTACCGCCGCGTCCTCATCCTCGATCCCGATGGCGCGGCGATGACGCATTTCCGTCTCGCGAAACTGCTGCGCGAAACCGATGCGCCTCAGGCGAAGAAGCATCTTTTGGACTGCCTCGCCCTCGCCCCACGTTTTCGCGATGGACTGGCGATGCTGCGGGAGTGGCCGTGAGTCAGGTCCAGCGTGAGATGCGGCTGTCGAGTTGGAAGACCTGACCGCTGATGTTCTCCATTGTGTGAAGGAAGGCGATGAAGCGTGCGGCTTCCGCAGGTGTGTTCAGCCGACCCAAGGTGTGAACGGCGAGCACGCTTTGGCGCTGCGTTTCATCAGCAAGGAGATGCTGAGTCATCTTCGTGTCGAGAAAGCCGGGCAGCACGCAGTTTGCCCGGATGCCGCGCTGGCCATACTCAGCGGCGATGGATTGTGTGAGAGCGATGATTCCCGCTTTGGCTGCGGCGTAGTTTGCCTGACCGGCGGGACCGCTAAGGGCGCTGTAAGAGCCGATGTGGATGATGTGCCCCGCACGCTGCTTCACCATGAGTTTCAATGCAGCCTGGGAGCAGAGAAACGCTCCCTTTAAATGCACGTCGAGCACGTCGGAGAACTCGGATTCCGTCATCTTGAGCATCAAAGCATCCCGCGTGATGCCAGCATTGTGGATCAGCAGATCAAGTCGCCCGAGAGCACCGATCACGCGCTGCACCTGGGTTTTGTCCGTGACATCCATCTCTTCATGCGAAGGCGCATGGACGTGCCAGCCATGGCTTTCCAGCTCGGCGCGGATGGCGCAGGCGAGTGTGCCCGCGCCGCCGGTGATCAAGGCGACTGGCTGCAGTGTGGGCATGAGGTCAGGATGACTTCGCGGGCGCGCGGATTCCGAGACCGAGGAAGAAGACGATGCACGCGGCAATGGTCATCGAGGCAGCTAGGAAGTAGAAGCCATTGGCATACGATCCGGTGGTGTCTTTGATCCAGCCGATCATCCACGGGCCGGTGGCTCCACCAAGATTGCCGACGGAGTTGATGAGCCCGATGCTGCCCGCTGCTGCGGCCTCGGCGAGGAAGAGGCTGGGCAGTGACCAGAAGGCAGGCATGTACGTTTTAAATCCGGCAAAGGCGACCATGAGGCAGACCATGGTCAGTGCGAGATTTCCTTTGGTTAGCGGTGCGCAGAGCATGGCCAGCGCGCCGATGGCGATGGGCACGCAGGCATGGAGCCGACGCTCCTGAAAGCGATCCGAGCTCCAGCCGCCAAAGAGCTGCCCGCACAGCGCCAGCAGCGGTGGCAAAACGATGAGCCAGGTGAATTGATCACGGCTGAGGGCATACCAGTCCTTGATCACGCTCGGCATGAAAAGCTCCATGCTGTGGCTGCATGTGGTGATGAAAAAGTAGGCGGCGCAGAGCAGCAGCACTTTCGGGTGTTTGAAGGCTTCGAACACCGTCATGCGCTTGCCGCGTGTCTTGATCTGCCGCTCGCGCTCCAGCTCGGACTCCAGCGCCTCGCTCTCCTCCGGCGTGAGCCATTTCGCCTGACGCGGCCTGTCGGTGAGCAGCCAGAGCACACCCACGCCTAGCACGATGGCGGGGATGGCCCAGAAGATGTAAACCCACTGCCAGCCCACGAGTCCGAGTAACGGCGGATGCACGAGAGTTTCGCCATTTTTCAGCACCTCCGTGGTGCCAAACTTCAGCAGCCAGCTCGAGATCGGGCTCAGCATTTGGGCAAAGGGTGTGGCAATGAGGAAGTAGGACAGCGCCTTTGCACGATCGCGAGCGGTGAACCAATGCGTGAGGTAGATGATCACGCCAGGGAAGAAGCCCGCTTCGGCCAGACCAAGCAGGAAACGCACGGTGTAAAACTCCTTCGGCGTCGTGACAAAGGCCGTCAGCGCGGCCATGAGCCCCCAGCTCACCATGATGCGGCAGATCCACTTTCGTGCGCTCCAGCGCTCCACCATCAGAGAGCCTGGAATCTCCAAGAGGAAGTAGCCGATGAAGAAAAGCGTGCTGCCAAAGCCGATGACGGCCTCTGTGAAGGCTGGCATGTCTTTCACCATTGTCAGCTTTGCCACGGCCACATTCACCCGGTCCACATAGGCGATCATGTAACTCACAAAGAGCACGGGCAGCAGGCGGAAGAAGGCTTTGCGTCGGGCGCGGTCGAGCGGGGAAGGTGTTTCAGCGGGCATGGTGGGAGCGGCGATGCTAGCCACCTTCATCCCGAACACCAGACAAAAGCCGCGCCTGAAAAAGCAGTGCGAATCAACGCAGGCTGCTGTATTGGAGTCACAACAGTCATCCTCTGCCATGCCCGCCCCCGCTGACTCATCTTCACTCACCGGCAATCTGCTTCTCGCGGTGCCCTCGATGCGTGATCCCAATTTCTCCCGCACTGTCATTTTCATGGCGGCGCATACTCCGAAGGAAGGCGCCTTTGGCTATGTGCTGAACCGCCCTTTGGAGCAGCGCGTGGCGGATCTTTTGCCGGATCAGACCCTGGGTGCGCTGGGGCAGGTGCCTGTTTTTATCGGTGGGCCGGTCGCGACGGACAAGCTGGCCTTTGCCTCGCTGCACTGGAATCGCAAGCAGGGCACACTGCGCTGCCAGACTCACCTCTCCGTCACCGATGCGCTGCACGAGCTGAGCATGGGACATGATGTGCGCGGGTTTGTCGGCTACTCCGGCTGGGCGGAAGGACAGATCGAAAAGGAGATCAAGCACCGCTCATGGATCGTGACGGAGTCACGGAAAACTATCCTAACGGCCAAACCAGCCGCCCAGATGTGGAAGGCTGTGCTGGAAGAGATGGGGCCAGTTTATCAGCTCATGGCGCACACGCCGGACAAGGTGGAGCTCAATTAAGACCTCTGTTTGTCCTATGCTGTTTCACGGTGAGGAAGCGCGCCCCAGTGGCGTATAGGTTGATCGTTCCTCATGCGCTCCTTCCTTGCCATCGCCCTCTGTCTGCCCGTCGCTGCCAACGCCGTCGATTTCTCGCGCGAGATCCGGCCCATCCTGTCGGAGAACTGCTTCTTCTGCCATGGGCCGGATGAAAAGAAACGCGAGGCTGGGTTGCGGCTCGATGACGAAGCTTCGGCCAAAAAAGACAACGATGGTGTGATCGCCGTGATTCCGGGGAACTCGGAGAAGAGTGCGCTCATCCAGCGCATCCTCTCTGCCGATCCTGATGAAGTCATGCCGCCGCCGAAGCAGCACAAGACCATCCCGACAGCGCAGGTGGCGCTGCTCAAAGAGTGGATCAAGCAGGGTGCGACCTGGGGGAAGCATTGGAGCTATGAGGTGGTGAAAAGGTCTGAAGTGCCGAGTGATCAGTCGGCGGGACTGACTGAGATTGATCGTTTCCTGGCTCAACGACTGGCGAAGGAGAAGCTCAAGTTCTCGGGGGAAGCAGATGCCATCACATTGGTCCGGCGTGTGGCGCTGGATTTGACGGGCTTGCCTCCGACGCTGGAGGAACTGGAGCGCCTGACGAAGAAGCCTTATGAAAGCGTGGTCGATCATTACCTCGCCAAACCCAGCTTCGGCGAACACTGGGCGGCTCAATGGCTGGACCTCGCACGATATGCGGATAGCTCGGGGTATCCGAGTGATCAGCCACGCGAGATCTGGTCGTATCGCGACTGGGTGATCCGTGCGCTGAATGCGAACATGCGCTTTGATCAGTTCACCATCGAGCAGCTTGCGGGTGATCTGCTGCCGAATCCCACGGACGATCAGATGATCGCCACTGCATTTCACCGAAACACGATGACGCAAAACGAAGGCGGCACGAGTGATGAAGAGTTTCGCAATGCGGCGGTGATCGACCGCGTGAACACGACCTTTGCCGTGTGGATGGGAACCACGATGGCCTGCGCGCAGTGCCACACACACAAGTATGACCCGCTCACGATCAACGAGTTCTTCCAGTTCTATGCCTTCCTGAATCAAAGTGCCGATGCGGACAAGAAAGATGAGTCGCCGCTGCACGAGTTTTACACGCCAGAGCTGAAGCGTCAGAAAATGCAGATGGAGACAGACATCGCCGCGTTGGAGTCGCGCTTTGCCAAACCGGAGGCGAAGTGGCTCACGGGGCTCGGCGATTGGGAAAAGCAGTTCAGCCAGGAACTGGCCTGGAAGGCTGAAGCGCCGACGAAAGTCACGACGCAGAGCCAGCAGAAGGTCAGCATCGCCGCCGATGGCGCAATCTCTGTGCCTGAGAGGCGTGACGTGGACAGCTACACCGTTGAGCTTCCTTTGAAGACAGCGAAACTTACGGCGCTAAGGCTCGAAACACCTGCCCAGGGCAATTTTGTCATCACAAGCGTGAAGGCGCAGATCATCCCGCCCGCTAGTCTGCCTGCTCCGAAGGCGCGTTTTGTGCGGGTAGAGTTGCCGGGGAAAGACAAGATGCTGCAACTCGCCGAGGTGCAGGTTTTTAACGGCAAGGAAAACGTGGCGGTGAAGCGCCCCGCGAAGCAAAGCAGCCTCTACACGGATGCCGCCGCGAGCCGCGCGGTCGATGGCAACACGGATGGGATTTATGCGAAGGGCAGCGTGGCGCACACGAGTGGTCAGGACAGCGATCCCTGGTGGGAAGTGGAACTCGCGGGCGATCTGCCAGTGGAGCGCGTCGTGGTCTGGAACCGCACGGATGGCGCTGTGGGCAAGCGGCTCGATGGCTTCCGCGTCGTGCTGCTGGATGCGAAACGTCAGACGGTGTGGAAGAGCGAGGCGACGTCTGCGCCGGAGAAAGACAAGGCTTTCACCATCGGCGGTCCGACGAGCGTGACCTTCGCCACGGCGATGGCTGATCATGAGCAGAGTGGTTTCACCGCAGCGTCCGTGCTTTTGCCGAAGGACAAGACGAACCAAGGCTGGGCCATCGCGCCGCAGACTGACAAGGCACATACCCTCACGCTGCTCAGCGCATCGCCGATTCTGGTGCCGGCGGGTTCGCGGCTGAGTGTCACGCTGGAGCAAAAGTCGGCGCACAAGCAGCATGTGCTCAGCCGCTTCCGACTGCTGACGACGGAGGATGCACGTGTACAAACGGTCACTGCTTTGCCAGCCAACGTGCTCGCTGCCATCACCACGGAGAAACGCACGCCGGTGCAGCAGCAGGCGATCACGGATCATTATGTCCGCACGGTGGCAAAGGAAGCCAAGCCCGAGCGCCAGCAACTCGCTGCATTAAAGAAGCAGCTTGCCGCGATGAAGCCGGTCACGGTGCCAGTCATGAAGGACCTCGACCCGAAGATGAGACGTGCCACGAAGGTGCAACTGCGCGGAAACTGGCAGGCGCTGGGCGATGAAGTGAGCGAAGGCACACCGGCGGCACTGCATCCGCTGCCAGCCAATGAACCTCGCAACCGCCTCACCATGGCAAAGTGGGTGGTGAGCCGGGACAACCCGCTCACGGCCCGCGTACAGGTGAATCGTTTGTGGGAGACGCTCTTCGGCGTCGGCATCGTGCGCACGAGCGAGGAGTTCGGGAGCCAGGGCGATCTGCCTTTCCATCCTGAACTGCTCGACTGGCTCGCGGCTGAGTTCATGGACAGCGGCTGGGATGTGAAGCACATGATCAAGCTCATGGTGATGACGAAAGCGTATCGCCAGACTTCCATCACGCCGCCTGAACTTGCTGAGCGTGATCCTGACAATCGGATGCTGGCTCGTGGTCCGCGCTTCCGCCCCACGGGCGAGATGCTGCGTGATCAGGCGCTGGCGGTGAGCGGACTGCTGAGTGATAAAATGTACGGTCCTGGCGTGCGGCCCATCGCTCCGAATATGGGACTGAGCACCGCCTTTGGCCGCAGCAATGACTGGACCACCAGCGAGGGGGAGGACAAGCACCGCCGCAGCCTTTACACGGAAGTTCGTCGCAACAGCCCGTATCCAAGCTTCGCCACGTTTGATGCCGGGAATCGCGAGGTCTGCATGATTCGCCGTGGCCGGACGAACACGCCGCTACAGGCCTTTGTGACGCTGAACGATCCCGTTTTCATCGAGACGCATCAGGCCATGGCACGTCGAGTGAGCAGGGAGGCAGCAGACACCACTGCGCGCTTGAAGCTCATGTTCAAACTCTGCGTTTCTCGCGAACCAAGTGCCAAGGAGATCGCTGCATTGATGCGGCTGCACGATGAAAGCCTCGCTAGCTTCCAGCAGGACAAGGAGGGTGCGGCGAAGATGGCGAACGATCCCATCGGCCCTGCACCCAAAGCCGCCAACATCGCCGAACTCGCCGCCTGGACCACGGTGGCGAATGTGGTGATGAATCTGGATGAGTTCCTGATGCGCCGGTAAAAAGAAAACCGGAGACGATGGTCTCCGGCTTTCGGGTTTGAAGGCTGTACAGATGGAAGGTCTTATTTTAGGAGATTGGCCACTTTCTCCTCTAGTCCTCCGCGAGCGGCGGTGTCAACGACCATGCCTTTTTGATCGATGAGCCACATGGCTGGGATGGAATGGATGTCGTACGTGGTGGCGATCTCGTTTTTCCAGCCTTTGCCATCGAAGAACTGTGGCCACTCCATGCCTTTGTCCTTCACGAAGGATTCGAGCTTCTCTTTGTCGGAGTCGAGTGAGATGCCGACGATCTCGAAGCCTTTCGGGTGCAGTTCTTTGTAGGCTTTGATTACGTTCGGCAGCTCCTGCACACAGGGGCCGCACCAGGTGGCCCAGAAGTCGATGAGGACGACTTTGCCGCGCATCTTCGCCAGATCGACTTCACGGCCATCGACGGCGGTGAATTTCATCTCGAGCGGCTTGGATTTGAGCTCGGCGGCGGCTTTGAGGCTTTTGAGCACTTT
>NZ_JBILYB010000169.1:0-11965 GCF_044378005.1 Prosthecobacter sp. | reverse complement strand
GCCGGGCATGCGCACGCAGCCGTGGCTGGCGGGATAGCCGGGGAGGAAGCCCTCGTGCATGCCGGTGCCGCCGCTGAAGCGCATGAAATGGTGCATCTTCGAGCCTTCGAAGCGGGTGCCTGGAGGTGCTTTGTCCTTCGTGATGTCGATGTTTGCCACCACGACCTGACCGTTGGCATCGACGAAGTCACCATAGAGGTTGGACTTATGCCACTGGTCCTTCTGAATGATTTTGAAGTTCCCCATGATGGTCGTGTGCTTCTCATCACCCGTGGAAAGGGCCGACACGCCGGCGAGGGAACCGCCTTTGTAGAAATAAGCCTTCTGATCGCTGAGGTCGATCACGATGCTGGGGGCGCCCGCCATGCCATCGCCATCCCAGTAGGAGACGAGGTCTTGATTGTAGAGAGCCGAATGCGGCACGGTGGCGGGATTAAAGGCCTCCAGATACTGGGTCTGTTCACGCGAACCACCCGAGTTCGCGCATGAGGCCAGCGTGCAGAGCAGGGCGAGGGCGGTGAGACGTAGAAACAGGTCGTGTGTGAGCATCTCGATCAACGGGGGGCAGGGGACGGAAAGCGGCGCGGAGAATGCCGCACAGGCCTCCTTCTGTCCACTGCTTACTGCCTTTTCGCCCTGGCGTGGTTTTGAGATCACTCATGGACTGATGGGAAAAGGTTTCTTGAGATGGCTTGCAGGAACCCCGCTCTCAATGCGTATGGATGTGCCTGTTTTTGATCAGAAAACCATGAATACCACCCCGTCATCCAACCGCCGTTCCTTCCTGACCACCGCCGCTGGCGCTGTGGCAGCCCCTTTCATCCTGCCTTCCCGCGTGTGGTCGGCGGAAACCGCGCCGAGCTCGCGAATCAACATCGGCTTCATCGGCATGGGCAAGATGAACAGCGGCCACCTCGGCAACTTCCTCGGTCGTGAGAGTGTGAATGTCGCCGCTGTCTGCGATGTGGACACGAACCGCCGCAACAACGCCAAGGCCACCGTCGAAAAGCGCTACGGCGAGAAGAAAGACGGCAGCTACAAAGGCTGCGATGCCTATGCCGACTTCCGCGAGCTGCTGGCCCGCAAGGACATCGACGCCGTCGTCGTCGCCACGCCTGACCATTGGCATGCCTACATTGGCATCGCCGCCGTGAAGGCTGGCAAAGACGTCTATGGTGAGAAACCACTGACCCACAATGTCCACGAAGCCCTCACGCTCACGAAGGCTGTGCGCGACAGCGGTCGCATCTTCCAGACCGGATCGCAGCAGCGCTCCAGCAAGGAATTCCGCGTCGCCTGCGAGCTCGTCCGCAACGGCGTCATCGGCGAGATCAAGACCATCACCACCTCCTTTGGTGATCCGGCTCCGGTTTATAACCTCAAAGAAGAGCCCGCCGAACCCGGCCTCGACTGGGATCGCTGGTGCGGTCCAGGCCCGCTGAAGCCCTACAGCAGCGTCCTCAGCCCTCGTGGTGTCCACAATCACTTCCCCGCCTGGCGCATGACGCGCGAGTTCGGCGGCGGCATGATCACCGACTGGGGCGCGCACCATATCGACATCGCCCAGTGGGGCCTTGGCATGGATGAAAGCGGTCCCGTCGAAGTCCGCTCCGCCGGCCCTGACAAAAAGCGTGGCGCACAGCTCGTCTATGCCAATGGCGTCGTCCTCACCCACGGCGAAGGCAAAGGCGTCTCCTTCTACGGCACCGAAGGCGAGATCCATGTGAATCGCGGTAAGTTCGGGCTCATCATCGGCGGCAAAAAAGTCCACGGCTTCATGGACAAGGAAGTGGACAAAGGCACCTCCCTCGACCGCGAAGTCGTGCTCTCCGAGCGCGAGTTCCTGAAGGATGCGAAGATCAAACTCTACGACAGCAAGAACCACCACGACGACTGGCTCAACAGCATCAAAACGCGCGAGCGCCCCATCTGTGATGTCGCCGTCGGTGCCACCACCGTCATCTCCTGCCACCTCATGAACATGTCCTACTACAGCGGTACCAGCTTCAAGTGGAACCCCACCGAGCGCACCTTCGCCGAAGGCGGCGATCCAAAGTGGCTCACCCGCGACTACCGCGGCGAGTGGGTGGTCTGAGCCATCTCCCAAGCCTCGTGCTTGAAACCCCAAAGGCGGCCTCCTCACCGGGGCCGCTTTTTTCATGGGCATCCTTCACACGCACTCCACTAGAGTCGAGCCCTTTGCCTGTAGGCCCTGGGAGCGCGGTAATGGCCGTCATCGCTATAGCGAACTGCACTTTTTGAGAAAAATCATAGCGTTCGGCGGCGAAATTGTTTATTAAGATACATTAAAGGTCAGTCCGTTGACCTCGTCTGCCCTGACATGCGTGCTCCTTCGTCCAAGTCTGCTCCTGCCCCGAAGGCTCCCTCGGCCCCGCCGAAGAAGCCGCGCAAAGTTGGCGGCATGACGTTCGATGTGAATCTGAATGTCGATTCCCCGAAGATCCGGGACATGGAACGCGCCGCGCTCAAGCGGCGCGGTTTTAAGTGGGCGATGGGCCTGATCATCCTGATCTGCCTGGGCACGCTGCTGAAGATCACGGTGCGTGAGGCTTTCCTGAAAAATCCGCAGTTCAGCCTGAAGCAGGTCGTCGTGCGGACCGAAGGCCCGGTGACAGCGCAGAAAATCGTGCGCACCAGCGCCCTGACGCACGGCATGAATCTGCTGACGGTGAACATGCGGGAGATTCAGGGCCGCATCATGACCCTGCCGCAGGTGCGCAGCGTGAAGATCACCCGTGACTACGAGGGCCGTCTGACTCTGGAAGTGAAGCAGCGTCAGCCCGTAGCTTGGATCGAGTGCCCGAAGCTCGGCATGATCGCGCGACAGCCGGACACGGGCCACTTCATCGACGCGGAGGGCGTCACCTTCCCCTGTGAAGTCGTAACGGATGCCTACGCTGCCCTGCCCTCCATTCGCTACGAGGCGCTGGTGCAAAATCATCCCGGCGCGGCCATCTCGGATCTACCGGTGAAATCCGCCCTTTCTCTCCTGAAGGAACTCCAGCAGCGCAGTGAGCAGGGCGCACCGGAAGTCCGGGTGATCCACATCGAAAAGCCCTGGTCCCAAGCCGCCCTGTTGGCGGACAACTCACGCATCCTCTTTGGCACCGATGACCTGGGCGAGCAGCTCGCGCGGCTCGACCGCATCTGGCTCGAAGCCCGGCATCGGGAGTGGAAGATTGACACGTTGAATCTGCTCGTGCGCAAGAACATGCCCATCACCTTTCGCGAGCCACCGAATCTTCAGGGATTGCAGGATCCCATGACTGCCTCTGTGACCCCTGCAACCTCCACTTCCGTTCGTTAATCCCATGGCAAAGAGCACCATCTACGCAGGACTCGAGATCGGCACGAGCAAGATCTGTGTCGTCGTCGGCGAGGCCAAACGCGACGGCACCATCAAGATCCTCGGTGTCGGCACGGCCCCATCGCGCGGCGTGCGCAAAGGCGAAATCGTGGATTTCCAAAAGGTCCAGACCGTCCTCAATGATGCCCTCGTACGTGCCGAGGAGCCGAGTGATGTGATGATCCGCACCGTCTTCCTCGGCGTGACTGGCGGTCACATCAAATGCGTGAACAGCCGCGGCGCGTGGCGTCTGAAAGAAGACCAGGCCGAGATCACCGAAGACGATGTCGAAGAAGCGAAGGAGATCGCCCGCAACATCGAGATACCCCAGGACAACGTCTTTCTGCACAGCATCACCCGGCAGTACATCGTCGATGGCATGGAAGGCGTAAGGCACCCCATCGGGCGGGAAGGCCGCGTGCTGGAAGCGGATTATCACATCATTCACGGCGTGCGTGGCCGCATCCAAAACGCCGTCAAATGCGTCCGCGAAGTGCCGCTGGAAGTCGAAGACGTGGTCTTCACAGGCATCGCCGCCGCGCAGGTCGTGCTGAACCGTGAAGCCAAAGCCCAGGGTGCCCTCATGATCGACATCGGCGGTGGCACTGCCGACTATGTTTTGTATGAAGACGGCATGATCGCCGCGTCCGGGTGCGTGCCGCTCGGCGGTGATCACATCACGCAGGACATCGCCATGGCGGTGCAGATCCCCGACCGCCGTGCGGAGGAGCTGAAAGTCACGGAAGGCTCATGCATCTTCGAAGACCTCACGCCTGATGACATCGTCCGCGTGGAGGACGACAACGGCTTCATGATCGCCGAAGTCGAGCGCTCTTTCCTCAATGAAGTCATCTACCTGCGCACCCGTGAGATCATGGAGCAGGTGAAAACACGCTGCGAGGGCCACATCGGCCAGCTCGCCGCAGGAATTTATCTCACCGGAGGCACCAGTCTGCTGAAAGGGATTGACGTCGTGGCACAAGATGTGTTTGAGAGGAAGGTGACGCGCGCCGGCTCGGCTCCCGTGAGTGGTGTCACAGCCACCTTCGAGAAACCGCAGTTCTCCGCCCCCATCGGCCTCATTCGCTATGCCCAGATCCTCGATCAAGAGAAGCCGTTCATGTCCCCGCTGCGCAAGTTGGGGCGAAAAATGGCTGACCTCCTGTCCGTCGTCTCCTAAAGCCCATTCTTCATTCATCGTTAGCGCCGTCTCCCACCCTTCACTCCCACACCGCCATGGTTGAATACGATCGCCAAGCCCTCAAAGAAACCATCGAGCCAGGCTCGCTGAAAACCTGCATCGTCGGTGTCGGCGGCGCGGGCGGAAACGTGCTGGACCGCATCACGCTGGACCGCACCGTGGATGCAAAGCTCGTCTCCATGCACACGGACATCCGCGTGCTGAACCACACCATGACCCCGAACAAAGTGCAGCTCGGCATTGAGCTCATGCGCGGCATCGGTGCAGGGGGTGATCCCGATCTCGGGCGTGAAGCAGCTCTTTTCTCCCGTGAGCAAATCCGTGAAGCCGTGGAAGGCCATGACATCGTTTTCATCTGCACCGGCCTCGGTGGCGGCACCGGCTCTGGAGCCGCACCCGTCATCGCCGAGATTGCCAAGGGCACCGGGGCGCTCGTTTTCCTCACCGCCACCATGCCCTTCACTTTTGAAGGCAAGCGCCGCATTCAACAGGCTGAGCAGTCGCTTTCCCAGCTCCAGAAGCGGGCCGATGCGCTGATCCTTTTTGAAAACAACCGCATGGGCGAGCTCACCCTGCCCAAGGACGGCATCCAGAAAGCCTTTACCCAGGCCGACCAGCTCATCGCCCAGTCCCTGCGTGCCGTTTCCACCATTCTCACCACGCCTGGGCTCGTCAAACTCGGCCTCGATGACCTCACCGCCGCCCTCAGCACCTCGAATGGGCGCTGCCTCTTCGGCTTCGGCGAAGCTCGCGGCCAGAATCGCGGCACTGAGGCTCTCAAGCGCGCGCTCAAGTCTCCGCTCATCGACCAGGGCCGCCTCCTGCACCAGACGAAGACCCTCCTCGTCCACATCGCAGGTGGGGAATCTCTCACGCTCCTCGAAGTCGATGCCGTCATGAAGCAGCTCGGCAAAAACGTGCCGGATCAGACGCACATCCTCTTCGGCGTCGCCGTCGATGCGAAGCTCGGCGACTCCGTCTGCGTCACGTTGCTCAGCTCCCTTGGTCTCGCCCAGCTCAATACCTTGGCCGCCGCCGCACCGCCGGTGGAAATGATGCCTCACAAAGAGCGTTCCATGCCCTCCATCATGGAAGCGGTCACCCCCGCACCCAAAGCAGCCGCGCCGAAACCCGCCAGGAATGAATCGGTCAAAAGCGCACCCTTGGCTGAAGACATGGACATGCTCTTCCGCACCGAAGAGATCACTCCTCCCGCCCCACGCGCTCCCGAGCCTGAAACCGTGCAGGAGGAAGTCTATGAGGAGGTCTATGAGGAAGTCGCCGTCATCGAAGCGCCCGCTGCCATCGAAGAGCAAATCCCCGACGAAATCATCATCGAGGAGCCCGTCGCCGCCAGCCTCCCTGAGCCAGAACCCGAGCCCGTGAAGCCTGCCCGACCACGCATCGAGGACTTCATCCGCCAGACCGTCGTCCGCCCATCGACCACGAGCAACACCCTGGCCTCCGTGGTCGCTCGCAATCCAAGTCCAGCCGTCGAAGAAGCCCCGCTCATCCCCGCCACCCGCAGCAATGGCAAGACCAGTGAAGAGGAAGCCCAGATCGCCTTCCGCTTTGGCAGCGAAGAGGATCGTGGCCGCTTCCAGAAGACCGAACCCGTCCTTGCTGATGGTGGCGAAGACCTCGATGTCCCCACCTGGATGCGCCTGAAACGGAAGCTGAAACGATAGTCGGCCCCTGCAAAAACTGATTTCAGTACACACGGTGGATTGACACGAAGGGCGTGCATCCCTTCATTCGCCCTCCGATGTCCGCACCCGCTTCACCCATCCCCGCCGTGACCGTGGAAAACCTGACCAAGGTTTTCAAGGCAGGCCTTGGGCAGGCCCCCTTCACCGCCGTGCGCGAGCTCTCGCTGACGGTGAACGATGGCGAAGTCTATGGACTCATCGGCCCCAACGGCTGCGGCAAGTCCACAACGATGAAAGCCATCCTCGGACTGGTGACCCCGACCAGCGGACGCACGTCCGTTTTTGGTAAACCAAGCACCGAAGTAGAAAGCCGCCGCGACGTGGGCTTCCTGCCCGAGAACCCCTATTTTTACAAGCACCTCAACGGCCTGGAGACGCTCCTCTTTTACGGTCGGCTGTGCAGCATGAAAGGCGCTGAACTCAAAGATCGCGCAAAGGAAATGCTCGCCATCACCGGCCTCGAAGACGCGGCGGACCGGCGCGTGTCCGGCTACTCGAAAGGAATGCTGCAAAGACTCGGCCTCGCCCAGGCACTGCTGCACCGGCCACGTCTCGTGGTGCTGGACGAACCCACCGCAGGTGTCGATCCCTCGGGCTCGCGGAAGATTCGTGATCTCATTCTCGGCTTCAAGGAGCAGGGCATCACCGTCCTGGTCACCAGCCATCTGCTGGAGCAGATGCAGGAGGTCTGCGACCGCGTGGGCATCATGGGCCACGGGCAAATGGTGCGTGAAGGCCGGCTCGATGACCTCATCGCCGTCGAGAATGAAACCGAACTCGTGCTTTCCGATGCCACGCCCGAATTGCTCGCCGAGATCCGCGCGCTGGTGGAATCCAAAGGCCACGGCGCGAAGCTCGTCCGCACCGGTCATCCGCGCACGACACTGGAAAAGCTCTTCCTCGAAGTGGCAGACAAGTAATCAACCACCCATGTCCCTCCCCTTCTCCATCCCACGCATCTGGACCTTGGCCGCCGCCACGGTGACGCAGCTCCTGCGGATGAAGATCATGGCCTTCCTGCTGGTCTTCTGCGTCATCGTCGTGGCAGCAGGATTCGCCTTTCCCGTGATGAATCCCGAGCAGCAGCTCAAACTGCTGAAGGATGTCTCCTTCGGTGCCTTGCAGCTCTTCAGCATGGTCATCGCCATCTGCGCCACGGCGCTTCTACTGCCTCGTGATCTGGAGGACCGCACGCTCTACACCATCTTGTCGAAGCCCGTTCCGCGCTTCGAGTATCTGCTCGGGAAATTGTTCGGCGTGCTCATCCTCATCGGTGCCGGACTGGTGCTCATGGACATCGCCTTCAGCATCGTGCTTTGGCTGAGGGAAAGCCTCGTTCTTGCGCAGTCCGTCGCCGCACTCCAGCAGGAGGGCACAGCCACGCCAGAAGCCATCTCACAGATTAAAGAGATCGTTGGGAAGCAAGGGCTGACCTGGAATCTGCACCTCGGCGTGGTGGCCATCTTTCTCAAAGCGACCGTCATCACAGCTCTGACACTGATGATCTCCTGCTTCGCCAGCAGCACGCTTTTCACCATCGTGATCTCCTTCCTCATCACCATCGCGGGACACGGACAGGGGCTTATTCGCGAGTATTTCCTTTCAGGACAGGGCGGCCTGTTCAAAAAGCTTTTCTCCGCTCTGCTGGCGATTGTGACGCCGGACATGGGCGTCTTCGACATCGTCGATAACGTCATCAATGGCGAGCTGGTGACACTGCCATCCTTCGGCCTCATGGCAGGCATCGCCACGGCCTATGTCGTGGGATACTCAGTCGTCTCCCACCTGCTGTTTGTAGAAAAGGAACTCTGATGAAGCGTCACCTCCAGGCCTTGGCCGTGTTGCTGCTCCTCGGCGCTGTGAAGCTGCCTCTGGAAGAAGCGACCACTCAGCGCTTCCGGGTAGCCGGCCTGCTCAGCACACCGCTCAGCCTCGGACTGCGTGAGAATCTCAGCCAGATGGGTTTCGCGGCCTCACTCGGCGGCTTGAGGTCACTTGTGGCAACGATCACTTATCTCCAGGCCAACCACGCATGGGAAAACGTGAACTGGGGCAAGGTGGACAGCCTTTTCCAGCTCACCACCAGTCTTCAGCCCCACTACACCAACTACTGGGACGAAGCCTCCTGGCACATGGCCTACAACGCCGCGTCGTATTACCTCCAGGACGAAAAAACCGAACCCTTCGTGCGCGGCAAACTCTCCGAGGAACACGTGAAGCGCGGCATCGCCATCCTGAAGGAAGGGCTGCGGTATTTGCCCGATGACGCGCGCCTGTGGCATTCACTCGCCGAGATTTATGAGCGCCGGTCCCACGAGCCGAGGCTCGCAGCGGCGGCTTATCTTCAAGTGTACCGCATCACCAGAAACAACCGCTACGCCCGCTTCGCCGCCTATCAGTATGCCGAGACTGCGGATCCGGAACTGTGGAGAAAGGCTTATGATCTTCTGCGCGCTGCCTATGAGAAGAAGAACCAGCGCACCCCCAGCCTGCTCGACACACTCAAGAAGCTCGAAGAACGGCTGAAGATCCCGATGATGCAGCGCATCCCCGATCAGCGGAAGCCCATGGAGATCGCTCCAACGGAGCTGGGGCCGATCAGGTAAAGGGGTCGCCTTTTCGCGGGCATCAGCGGCCCGGCGAAATAGTGCAGCATGTTCTATGAAGGCAGCTTCAATGATAGCTGGCCCAAGAAAGGCGGCAGTAGTGCTTCCATGGACGAGATCTCTCCGTCAAAGTTTCACGATTTGAAAGCCAACGAGTTGATACCCTTGCGTCCCTCACTTTTGAGGTGTGCTAGCATTGTCTCGTAACACCCTGATTCAGAGAACTTGGATCGTGAAACTCGAAACACGCATTTGGAATGAATCACTGCTCCGCCAGATACCGGTGCTGCTGTCTTTCCACCGGCGTGCGGAACATCATGGCGACGGTAAAGGTGGTGACGGTGCCGAACATGATGCGCCAGGGGAACTCAATGACGGGCATCCACTCAGGCCGACTGATGCCCTGGGCACCAAAGAGGCCCATGACGTCCTTGTCCAGCCCGCTCATGTAGGCCACGACGACGAAGCCGGCGATCATGGCGATGACGTTGCCGAAGTCGCTGCCGCGGGTGCGGGTGAACAGGCCAGTCATGAAGACGCCGAGCAGCGAACCATAGGTGTAACCGAAGATGCCGAGAATGATCGGCAGGATGCGGAGTTGAGGATTGTGGCTGGTGACATAAGCGGTTGCCAGCGCGACGGAGACCAAGAGTGTGGCAAAAAGCACGGTGCCGAAGCGCAGGACGCGCACTTTGCCCTCATCCGTCTTTGGCTCGCCAAACCAGCGGAAGTGGAAGTCGCGCACGTAGCTGGTGGCGAGTGAATTCAGCGCAGTGCTGAGGGAGCCCATGGTCGTGGCTAAGACACCCGCGATGACGAGTCCGCGCAGCCCCGCGGGCATGACGGTAAGCACGAAGTAGGGGAAGACTTTGTTTGAGGAGACCACGCCGGTGACGCTCTTCGGCAGCAACTCATCGACGTTTTGTTGGTAGAAGACATAGAGCAGGATGCCGATGCCGAGCACGACGAGCGTGATGGGCACATCCGCCACGCCGGAGAGGATGGTGGCGACAGCGCTCTGGCGTTTGTTTTTCGCCGTGAGCATGCGCTGCACCATGTCCTGATCCGTGCCGTGCGTGGCCAGGGTGACAAAGGTGGAGCCGAGGAAAGCTGCCCAGATGGTGTACTCCTGCTCCAGCACGTGCTTGATGTTACCCCAGAAGCCCGCGCCTTCTTTGAGCCCGAGATCCCACACCGCGAGATCTTTTGGCCCCGTGAGCATTGCCACCGCGCCGCCCCAGCCGCCGGGGATGTGGCCGAGCAGGTAAATCAAAGAGAAGCTCAGCGCACAAACGAGCACGCCGATCTGGATCACGTCCGTCCAGATCACCGCGCGAATGCCGCCAAGCGTGGTGTAAACCGCTGTCGCCAGTGTGACGAGAATCAGCGCTACAGCGGTGAGCCAAAACTCGGTGGAGGGGGAGATGGTCTGCGCGGGATTATTGAGATGCCAGATGATGACGAGGATCATCGTCGGCACCCAGAGCCGCGTGCCGCTGGCGAGCAGTCGCGTGACCAAAAACACGCCCGATGAGAGACGATGCGTGATGGGCCCGAAGCGCGTGCCGAGGAACTCATAAATGCTCACGACGCCGTGTTTGTAATAAGCCGGTATGAACACCGCACTCACGACCACACGCGCCAGCAGGTAGCCGACGATGAGCTGGATATAAGTGAAATTGCGCAGCGCGTAGCCCTCGCCCGGAGCGCCGAAGAACGTGCCAGCGCTGATCTCCGCCGCCAGGATGGAGGCAAGCACTGCCCACCACGCGATCTGCCGATCCCCAAGCGCGAATCCTTCCATCGAGCCGCTCTTGCTACGCTGAGACAGGCCGATCCACATGATCAGGCCAAAGTAGGCGAAGAGGACGACGGCATCGAGAAGCAAGGCGGAGGACATGGGCGCGAATATGGAGCGCGCTCGCTTCCTTCGCCAAGATATATCTGGAAGCAGTCAGCCCACGGAACGTAGAATGAGCCACCATGAAAACCGCCTTTGCCTTGTTCCTCCCCCTGCTGCTCCTCGCCGCTTGCAAGCCCGCTCCCGATGTGCCGGACGCTGCCTCATCTGCTAAATCCGGCAAACCACAGGTCTATGTGGCGAACTACCCACTCAAGTACTTCGTCGAGCGCATCGGTGGAGATGCCATCGAGGTGAAATTCCCAGCTCCGGGCGATGAAGACCCCGTCTTCTGGCAGCCCGACGATGCCGCCGTGGCCGGCTTCCAAAGCGCAGACCTCATTCTCATGAATGGTGCCACCTACTCGAAGTGGGCAGAGAAGGTCACGCTGCCGCAATCGAAGCTCGTGGACACTTCCGCCGCCTTCAAAGCGCAGTTCATCGAGATCAAGGCCGATGCCACGCACAGCCACGGTCCCGGCGGCGAGCACAGCCACAGCGGCACCGCCTTCACTACCTGGATCGACTTCCAGCAAGCTATCCAACAGGCCGAAGCCGTCTCCAAAGCGCTAACGAAGTTCGCTCCCGATGCCGAGAAGAACTTCGCTGCGCTAAAAGGCGAACTCGAAACTCTTGATGCACGCTTGCTCGCCGTCGGCAAACGTCTCGCCAATGCCCCACTCGTTGCCTCGCATCCGGTGTATCATTACTTCGCACGACGTTATGCGCTGAACGTTAGGCCCGTGCTCTGGGAGCCCGAGACTGTGCCTGATGACAAGGCCATGGAAGAACTCAAAGGCATCCTCGCCACGCATCCTGCGAAGTGGATGATCTGGGAAGGTGATCCCGCCAAAGACAGCGTGGCCAAGCTGGAAGCCATCGGCGTGAAAAGTGTCACCTTCGATCCCTGTGGTAACGTGCCGGACGGTGGCGATTTCATGGCTGTGATGAAGGCCAATGTGGAGGCGTTGGAGAAGGCCTTTCCATGAGCCTCTAGGGATGGGTGGTTTGAGAGTTGATTTCCAGACACCCGGCTAAAAGAATTTCTGAAAATGTGTTTGACGGTTTAAAGCTCTGTGGCACACTCCGCCACCCTCAGCCCAATCCATGAACTACCATCTGAAATCACTATCAATCTTCCAAGCGCTCTCCGAGCGTCGCGGGATTGCTATGTGTGGCCAG
>NZ_JBILYB010000168.1:0-11971 GCF_044378005.1 Prosthecobacter sp. | reverse complement strand
CTCAAGCACAAGGCGCGACAAGCTTGCCCTTCACTTCCTCTCCCTCATTCAATTCGCCTCCATCATCGACTGGCTCAGATACGGTTGTTGAGGGTTTTCAAACACCGCCTAGTCTAAGTCGTCGAAGTGGCGGGAGATGAAGGTGCTTCCCTGGATAGTCACGAAAAGCTGTGGAATAATCACTCGTGCTGTCGCCAGATCCTGAAAAAGATCTCGTCAAATTTACAGTGATCTGGCTGATACTGGAGCATGAAAGCCAAACTCGTCCTCCTCGCATGTCTCGCGCTCACATCGCATCCCATTCATGCCGCAGATGCTCAGGTCGAGAAGGCCGACATCGTCATCTATGGCGGCACTCCTTCAGGCATCGCGGCAGTCCGTGAGGCTGCTTCACACGGCACGTCGCGTGCAACAACTACGACATCCCGTATCGCAGCCTCACGCCGCCGGATGTGGCGAATCTACTCGTGCCCGTGTGCTGCTCTGCCACGCACATCGCCTACTGCTCGCTGCGCATGGAGCCTGTCTATATGATGCTCGGCCACGCCGCTGGCGATGCCGCGCACCTCGCGCTCACCACGAAGAAGAGCGTGCAAAAAGTGGACATCAAAGCTCTGCGCGAACTGCTGCTCGCGGAAGGCTCTGTGCTCGATTGCGGCTATCAACCGCAGGTGAAGCTCACCTGGACTCCGAAGTATCCGAAGCCCGGCGAGAAGGTCATTTTCAAAGCCATCTCCGGCACGCTCAAAGACCCGCTCAAGCAGATCGTGTGGGACTTCGACGGCACCGGCAAAGTCGGCGGTGAAGGCGAGCGCGTGGTGCATAGCTTCGACCTCGAAAAAGTCCACACCGTCAGCCTGCTCGTCACCGATGAAGCCGGTCGCAAGCGCCTCCTCAGTGCCGAAGTCCCCGTCGGCAGCACCGAGGCGCGAGACATCACCGTGGATGAATTTGATGCCGAAATGTCCGGTCGCTGGAACGGCACACTGCCCGACTATGTGATCACCAAGCCGCTGCGCTACTCCGATGTCTTTACCGGCCCCGGCACGCATCGCGATATGGTGAGCAAAGGCAAAGTCGGCCCCGTGCGCATCCACTTCCAACCCACCCTGCCGCGCACCGGCCGCTACCAAGTCTGCATCGGCTTCCGCCCCTCCAAGGCCCAGGCCACCAACACGCCCATCACCATCAAGCACGCTGAAGGCACTGCCAAACTCACCCTCGATCAACGCACCGAGACCACACCCTTCAATTTCGTCCCCATCGGTGAGTTCACCTTCAAAGTCGGCGACAGCGGCTTCGTGGACCTCACGAATAGCGGAGCCGATGGCCGCATCGCCATCGTCGGCGTGCGCTGGGTGTGGCTCGGGGAGTAGATTCGATTGTGAGGGCAATCAACTCGGGATCGTTGTTACGCCTCCGCGTAAGCCTCGCCCTGCTTGGTGAGGCTGCCGCTGGCGTCGAAGAGGGCCGAGCAACCGGTCGGCGAGTTTCCCGGACCGGTGCCGAACCACGCGTAGCGCTCCACATCGTTCGAACGCTCCAAACGAGGCAGCGCATCCTTGATGAAGCGCAGCACATCCTTCTCGGTGTGCTGGTTCTTGCCGGTTTTCGTCGCGCTCCAGTCCGCGGGGCAAAACTCGGTGATCCACACGGGGCGTTTGTAGAGTCGCGCGATTTTATCGACGTGCGATGTGAGCTGCGAGGCGCTTGGGCCGCCATACCAGTGGATGGTGATGAAATCGATGCGGTATTTCCGCTTCAACGCTTCCTTCATGAAGGCCTGCATCCAAGGGCTGTCGGCATGCACGCCCGCCGGGCTGCCGAGCGGCAGGTTGAGCTCCTCCAGCTTCGGCCACACGGCTAGTGCTTGCTCGACGGTTGTGTTCCCCTGCTCTTTGCCTTCGGGCTCGTTGAAACCAAGCACGGCGGGCGGCTTGTTGGCGAGATCGCCACGGATTTCCTCGACGGCTTTCGCGGCGAACTGGTTTTCGTTATCCTTGAAGACCATCGGCACCCATTCGATGCCCTCGGGCAGGTCCGCTGGGCGCTTCGAAGTCCAGTTGTAGATCCACTTCACGTTCAGCTCGGCGAGCTTGGCCGGTGTGACCGCGCCGCGCAGGCCGGTCGCGTAGCCTTTTTTGCCTGCCTTCTTGCTGGCGGACTGCGCTTGAGCCGCGCCGGAAAGGAGCAGCGTGGAAAGCGAGAGGCTGGAGTGCAAAAAGTGACGGCGCGTGGGGAGAGTGATCATGCGCGGTGTTTGTATCAGAACGGCTGCGCGATGGTCAATGAGCATGTTCAGCCACCGAAAGGCCTCACACTCGGCCCCTCAATCCATTTCGGTGGGATCATGATCTGGCGCGGCACCGCAGGCACGCCGTGTTCATGCTGGGAAAGCTGCGTGACGACCAAATCGACCGCCGCAGCCGCCAAATGATCGCGCTGCTGGTAGATACCCGCGAAGCCCTCCATCTTCGGTGTCCAGTCATGCACCACGAAACCGATGTTGTTCGGGAATCGCAGGCCGAGCCGCTTCAGCCAGCCGGGGACATGTGTGTCGAAGGTGATCAGCGCGTCTGGCTGATGCTCGCGCATCCATTTCGAGAAGGCCTCGAAGCCTTGGCTGATGTCGTTGCTAGGAAACAGCAGCAGCGGCACACGATCCGCCTCCGGCAGGCCGTGCTGCCAGTGAAACAAGCCGCCGCTGTAGCCAAACTGCGAGCGATTCACGATCCACTTCGTCACCGCCACGCCGATGCGTTTGTAGCCACGGGCCGCGAGTTGCTCGGCGGCCATGTGAATGCCCAGCGTCATGTTTCCGGCGCACATGTGCAGCGCAGGCGTGCTCATCGCATTGCCAAACGTCACCGCCGCAAAGGCCGAGTAGTCGAGCCGGCTGCATGGCAACTGCATGCTCTGTGGCGAAACGATCACGCCTTCGATACCACGCGCGTGCAGGATCTTTTGCAGCTTTTTCGGCGTGAGGCCGTCTTTGCCCAGATAAAACTCCTCCACGGCATAACCATGCCCGTGCGCACGGCGTCGGATGTCCTCGATGGGCACATATTGATACGAAGGCCCCAGCAGCCCATCCTGCGGCACATGCTCGCGTATGACGGCGATCACCGCCCGCAGCCGTTTTTCCTTCTTCCCGCGCACCACCTGCATCATGCGCATCAAATGCGGGTCCGGCTGGTAATCGAGCCGCTTTGCTTCCTTCAAGACGAGATCCCGTTTCTCCGCCGCCACCTTCGGCGCTCCACGCAGCACTCGCGACACCGTCATGATCGACACGCCTGTGGTTCGGGCGATGTCTTTGAGCGTGAGCGTGGGCGTGGAGGTCATGGGCATGGTGTTAGCATAACACGCCATGTCGGCATTCAAGCCGCGAAATCCCTCTGCCAGCCCCGTTTTCTAGCATCATGCTTCTCCGACCTCTTTTCTGCCTCTTTGCGATCTCTGCGATCCTTTGCGGCCAATCCCTCGCCGCTCCACCACCGACGGTGCTGCCGGGCAAACCTTCTGCCTGCGCGACTCGGATCACTCCGGCGAATCCGCCAAACGACGGCATCCTGTTCGTCGATCACTCCAAGGCCAAGCGCAGCGGCCATCTCGGTCATGCGTTGGTACAGCTTGAGCCGGGGAAGCTGATCGCGTTTTACCCGAACTGCTCCAGCGACAACGGCGGTCACTCAGGCGTCGGCTGGATGGAATACAAACGCTCCGTGGACGCCGGCAAAACCTGGGGCGAGCCGCAGGTGCTCTCCTTCTCCAAAAAACTCCACGAGAAGAAAATGGGGCGCTCCGCCATGGCAGAAAAAGCCATCGTCACGGACAAAGGCGAGATCGTGCTCTTTTACCTCATCTGCGATGTCGCGGAGAGCGCCCTGTGGCAGCCCTACTGGGTGCCACTGGTCTGCAAGAGCAAAGACGGCGGCCAAAACTGGAGCGATCCGCGACCCTTCGGAGCCTCGCGTGGCCGAGTCTATGACGTGGAGTATCACGACGGCGAAATCCGCGTGCTGCACTTCGCCAACGACGCCATCAAAGACTGGCGCGGCAATGCCAAAGAGCACGTCTATGAGCTGCACGTCAGCACCGATGGCGGCGAGACCTTTACCAAACGCAGCGTGTTGCCCTTCATCACCAACCGGCGCGGTTATGGCGCACTCGGCCACCTCGCCGATAGCTCGCTCATCGCTTACGTTTATAACAGCGCGAACGAAAACGTGCTCGATTACCTCATCAGCCACGATGGCGGCAAAACGTGGCCGAAGGTCGGCACCTCGACCTTCAGCCGAAAGATCCGCAATCCGCAGTTCACCGCCTTCGGTGGCAAATACTACCTGCATGGCCGCAGCGGTGCGTATGGCGACGGCAGCGGCCACATGATCCTCTACATGTCCGACGACGGCATCACCTGGGACGACGGCGTCTATCTCCGCATGCGCACCGCCGGTGCCGGAGCCTACTCCAACAGCCTCGTCGTCGATTCCCCAGATGGCAGCGACAAACAGCGACTCCTCATCCAGGCCTCCCACGCCTACGAAGACAGCAAGACCAACGTGCTCCACTGGTGGCTGGAGTAACCGCTGCAAACCTTCACCAACCAACAACTATGCTCCTCCGACCTCTTTCCTGCCTTCTTGCGATCTCATGCAGCACGCTTCTCTATGCCGGGGACGTGCCCACGTTTGCCGGGCCTACGCCGGGCACCTTGCGCGACATTTCCATTCCGACCGTGGACATCTCTGCTGATGCGGCGCGGCATGTCGTCATCGCCCGTGGCACGGAAAAGGAATACCAAGGCCATTGCGACACCGTGTTGATGGCGGATGGAAAGACGATGTTCACCGCTTGGTGCATGAATCACGCCGGACACCTCGGCCCGCTCGCCCGCAGCGATGATGGCGGGCTCACCTGGAGCGCACCTTTGCCGACGCCGCCGGACTGGCAGCTCGTGAAAATGACCACGCCAGTGCTCCACCGCCTCACCGATCCGCAGGGCGTCGAGCGTTTGTTCATCTTCGGCGGCTGCGATTTCCCAGGCAATCTCCGCAGGGCGTTTTCGACGGACCTTGGCAAAACGTGGTCGCCGATGAAGGAACTCGGCCTCGTTGGCGAAGTCGCCCCGAAGAGCATTCTCTCCTTCGATGGCGGCAAGCGGCTCATCATGTGGTCTGACCGTCGCGATCCAAAAAATGCCAAGGATCTGCATCCCGTTGTGTGGCAGAGCGAGTCGCTCGATGGAGGCCTGACGTGGAGCAAGGAGCGCGTCATCCTTGTCGTCCCTGGCCAATGGGCCCAGCCGAGCGTGACGCGGTCCGATGACGGCAAACAGCTCGTCATGCTCTTGCGCGAAAACACGCGCCAGCATCACTCGCTGTATTCGATCAGTAACGACGACGCACGCACCTGGAGCGAACCAAAGGAACTCCCCGCTGCGCTCACCGGGGATCGCCATGTCATCAAACACGCTCCCGATGGCCGCCTTGTCACCGCCTTCCGCGACATGGCCAAGACGAGCACCACCTACGGACACTACGTTGCATGGGTCGGCACCTTCGATGACATCGTGAACCGCCGCGAAGGCCAGTATCGCATCAAACTTCTCCACAACACCAAGCGCAGCCCCACCGATGCGCCAGGCACTGGCAACACCGACTGCGGCTACTCCGATCTCGAACTCCTCGGCGACGGCACCCTCATCGCGACCACCTACATCCATTATGCCGCCGGCCCGGAAAAGAGCAGCGTCGTCAGCACCCGCTTCAAGCTCAGCGAGACCGATCCGTTGGTGAAACAGCGCTAGGCATCGACCAGTAGCCTTCTGCCCACCCCGAGAAATCCATCGCCCGTGCAAATCGGGGCATGGGCGGTTATTCGCTGAACATCTCGCTGCCATCCTGAGCATGTATTCGAGTTGTGTAGCCATGCATCACACGATGGAGGCATGACACGCTTCTGGATCGCTTTCATTTTCTTGCTGAGCTGCGCTGGGTCTGTGCGGGCGGCTTTCACCAGCGTCACGAACCTGCGCTATCAGACCGGCACCGAGGTGCGGCATGTGCTGGACATTCACCGGCCGAGTCCACTGCCTGCGACGCCGATGCCGGTCATTCTGTGGATTCACGGCGGAGGCTGGCTGACAGGGGCCAAGGATCCCGTGCCACAGGTCACTGAGATCACGAATGCAGGCTATGTGCTGGCGGCGATGAATTACCGCTACTCGTCCACAGCACCCTTTCCGGCCCAGATTCAAGATGTGAAGGCAGCGATTCGTTTTCTGCGGGCCAATGCGGCTGCTTACAATCTCGATCCGAGCCGCATCGCTGTCTGGGGGCAGTCCGCCGGGGCTCATCTCGCGGCGCTGGCAGCGGTGACGAGCGGCGTGTCGCAAACGACGCTCGGACAGCCGTTCGACGTCGGTGCGAATCTTTCGGTTTCATCGGCCGTGCAGGCTTGCGTGGCTTACGCGACGCCTTCATATCTCGGTGATGCTGCGGTGAATGACACCACCGTCTCGACTTACCTCGGCGGCTTGCTGCCGGGTGCGTTGCCAACGGCTCAGGCGGCGAACTGCTACAACCCGGCCTATCTCGGCAATGACCCGCCATTCCTCGTCGTGCATGGTCTGGCGGACACGACGGTGCCGCCGATCTATGGCAGCAATCTGCACAACGCTCTCGTCGCTGCTGGTGGCAGCAGCACTTACGTCACGCTGCCCGGCGTGAACCACACGCCCTGGGCCACGAGCGAGTATCCGCGTGCGCTCGCCTTCTTCCAAAGCGTGCTGCCCACGCTGCCCCTCGCCTCGTGGCGTGAGCTGCACGGCCTGCCGCGCGATGGCACCCAGGATGCCAGCATCGCAGGCATGGATGGAATCGCCAACGTGCTCAAGTTTGCCTTCAACATCGCGCCCAATGCCGGATCGCTCACGATCCCAAACGCACGCACGCTCGCAGCTCCCACTGGCACCAGCTTGAGCGGACTCAGCGGGCTGCCGCACTTTGGATCGACGGGTTCGGGCAATCAGCTCGCCCTCACCTTTCTCCGACGCAAAGCCAGCACCGGTCCCGGCATCGGCTACGAGGTGCAGTGGTCCGATGACTTCATCACCTGGACACCGCAGACACTGGATGGCACGAACAGCGAGACGCTGAGCATCGACAGCAGTTGGGAGCGCGTGCGATTCCTGCACACGCCTGGCACAGGTGCGGCCCGACGCTTCTTCCGCGTGGTCGTGCGGCGTTTCTAGCGTCTTGCGAGCCGAGGCCGAGCGATTATGAGTGCGGGCATGGAACTGCGACACTTGCGCTACTTCATCGCCATCGCGGAGGAACTGAGTTTCTCCAAAGCGGCGGTGCGGCTGCATATCTCGCAGCCACCACTGAGCCAGCAGATCCTCGATCTCGAACGCGAACTCGGCGTGCGCCTTTTCGAGCGCGGCCCGCGCAAAGTGAAGCTCACTCACGCGGGCGAGGCATTCCTATCGGAGGCACGCGCCACGCTCTCTCAGGCGGGCAATGCCGTGCTCACCGCGCAGCGTGCGGATCGTGGAGAAGTCGGCCAGCTACACATCGGCTACCTCACCTCCGCCACGAACGCCTCCTTTGCCGCGATCATCCGCGACTTCCGCCAGCAGCATCCGCAGGTCGCGCTGCATCTGCGCGACATGAACGAGGTGGACATGCTCCGCGCCATTCGGGAAGGCAGCCTGCACGCCGCGCTGCTCCGCGCCGTGCCCGAGGATGACGAACTCGCCGTCGCGCCCTTGTGGGCCGACACCATCAACGTGGCCTTGCCAGCCACGCACCCTCTGGCGCGCAAAAAGAGCATCAGCATCCGTGACCTCGCCGCCGAGTCCTTCATCATCCTCGATCCATCGTTTTATCCCATCGCCAGCAACTGCTTCATGCTTGTCTGCCGCGAGGTCGGCTTCATCCCCCGTATCACCCAACATGCCAGCGATTACCTCAGCCTGCTGTGGCTGGTCGCCTCCGGCCTCGGCATCACCCTCGCTACCGACAGCCTGCGCGATCTGCAACGCGACGGCATGATCTGGAAACCCCTGCGCGATGTGCCCAAAGACGCCCGCATGCTGCTCGTCACCCGCAAAGACAACACCTCCCCCGTGCTGGCCGCCTTTCGAATACTCGCAGCCAAGCACGCGAAGTGGTGCAGAAAGATCGATTGAAGCCAAAAAGGCAAACACCCAAGTTTGGTCAGTTCGCATCAAGCCGGTCGCCGCGCAACTATGTCGTTCCTCACCCACTCATGACGATCCTCTTTGGCATCGTAGTGTCTGCATGCTGCCCAGTCACCAAACGACTCGCCCCCATTGCGCCCCTCGTTGGCTCGATGTGTTAGCATAACACGCCAAGCGCTCTCTCGGACTGCGAAATGACAGACTCCATCGCGTTTACTGCCACATGCCCCTCCCTTTCATCCTAAGTCTCCTTGCAATCACTACGCTATTTTGCGGCCAAACTCATGCTCAGAGCCTTCTCCCCACCAATTGGGACCCCGCGCTGGCGGGCGACATCGTGATGCAGCGGCTCGTTCGCGTCTCGGCGTCGCAGGTGAAAGGAGCGCATGATGCGGAGTTCGTCTGTGTCGGCGAGCGGGCTTACATCGTCGAGCATGACAACGACGTGGCACCCGGCCACGGCGCGGGCGTGGCGATGTATTGCGTGCTGACGGTCGTGAACCTACAGACGCTCCAGATCGAAAAAATGCATCCGATGGCCAAAGCGGGCCAGGCCTTCGCCAACATCACGCTGCCGGACGCGCAGGTCTTTGTGCCTCGCATCATTCGCAAGGACGAGCACACGCTGCGCACCTACTTTTGCAGCCAGCCGGCCAAAGCACAGGCCGTGACCTGGTATCGCGACTTTGATCTGCGCACGCAGACCTTCGAGGAAAGCATCCACAAAGCCCGGCTCAAGACAGCCGCAGGCACCTTCGACATGGAGCCGCGTCATTTTCATGCGGACGCAGCCGCTTTGGGTTTCAAGCGGCCCGCCGTGAATCAGGGCCTCTACATTTTCGATTCGTTCAAGGAGTTCGACGGCAATCGCTACATCGCGCTCAACAACTTCCCCGGCAAACAAAACGCCCTCGCCGTGCTGCACGACGACTTCGCCACCTTCGAAGTCATCGGCCACTACAACGAGCCGCAAGCGCAGCAGCTCAGCGAATCCGCCGTGAACCGACTGCCCGACGGCACCTGGATGGCCATCGTCCGCAACGACGCGGGCAACTACCACTTCACCACTAGCCACGACGGCAAAACATGGACCACCGCCGAGCCAAAACCCTTCGTGCCGAACGGCCTGAACTCGAAACCGACCTTCGACAAGTTTGGCGGCATCTATTACCTCGGCTGGCAGGAGAACACCAAGATCCAGAACTGCAATCGCAGCGTCTTCAACGTGGACATCTCTCGCGATGGCAAAACCTGGCAGCGCAAATACCGCTTCGAGTCCCCGCACTCGTTTCAGTATCCGACCTTCCACGAACACGAAGGCACGCTCTGGCTAAACGTCAGCCAAAGCGACCACGGCGGCTCCACCGACCGCATCATGTTCGGCAAACTGGAGGCCACCGGCCAGTTCGAGCCTCAAACCGGCCAAAAACGCATCGCCTGGCCCGCACCACCGCCACCCGAGCCCGCCCTCATGAAACGCGGCGTGAAGCTCTTCACCGACCGCGAGTATGTCATCGACGAAATGCCCGATCTCGTCAAAGACCTGCCCTTTCACCGCACCAGCATCGAAAAGCTCGACGTGACCGTCACCAAGCCCGGCACCCTTTTCGCCCTCACACCGACGATCCGCCCGAAAGCCGCCAGCCAGGAGGAAGCCCTAAAAAAAGCCGGTTTCACCAAAGTGGACGTGCCCGAGACGCAGCTCTTCCCCGGCGAAATCAATCGCGTGAGCGTTTACCGCAAGGCAGTGAAGCAAGGCGAGCGGCTCCAGTTTAAGAAGCTCGTGCTGCTCGTGTTTGCCGATGGGGTGAGCGTGCAGTGAGTGGCAAATGATGCTGCTGCTTTATTTCGCTTCCTCCTTCCCTCGCAGCCCCTTCACCACCATCTCGCGAAAGGCGCGGACGTGGGCGAGTTCGTGGCGGCCTTTGGGGTGAAGGAGGACGACATGGTCATGGCCGAGGGAGGCGGAGACATCGCGGTGGATGAAGTGAGCTTTCACATCGGCGGGCACGGGCAGCGCCTCGGTAGCTGGGCGGGAGAGCACGGCCACGCCCATGCCGAGGGCCACGTAGTTGAGGATGGAGGTGACGTTGCCAGCGGTCATGATGACGTTCACCTGGTCGCTCAGCCCGGCTTTGGCGACGAGGTGATCAAACTGCATGCGTGAGCTTGAGTTTTCCCCGGCGAGGATGAGCGGTTGTTTGACGATGTCACGCAGTTTGGGGGTTTTGATCTGGGAAAAGGGATGGCTGGCAAGGCACACCACCTCGAAGGGATAGCGCACGAGCGGCGTGACCTCGAAGCGGGTCGGTATCACCACGCCTTGAGGCGTGCCGACGATGGCGAGGTCGGCTTTTTCTGCTTCGAGGAGTTGCCAAGCGATGCGCGAGGGTGCGTCGATGAGTGAGAGCCGCACCTGCGGGTGCGTGCGCCGGTAGTCGGCGATGATATGGCGCAGAGTGCTGTTGAGCACGGTTGCGGGCGCGGCCATGCGCAGGTGGCGCTCGGCTTTGCCGTGCTCGTCGTGGAAGACCTTCTTCAGCGAGTCAAAGCCCTCCACCAGCGGCGCGGCGAGGTCCAGCAGCCGCTCGCCGTCCTCGGTGAGGCGCACGTCATGGCCTTTGGCGGTGACGAGTTGCACGCCGTAGTCGTCCTCCAGCGCCCGCACCTGCCGCCACACGGATGGCGTGGCCATGCCGAGGCTCCGTGACGCTGCGGCAAAGGTGCCGTGCTTGGCGATTTCAAACAAGGCGCGGATCTGGCGGAACCGCACTTCCTTGAAGTAGCGGCGGTCATCGGAGGGCTTGGCACTGCGTTTGGGTTTCATTGCTCTGAGAGTAACGGCCATTAGGAAAATAGTCTCGCAAGCTCATGAAGAAGAAGGGTGGTGGCACTGTATTTTCGGAGGTGCCTTCGCCGTCGTCGAGCGCACCAAGTCTTTCCGAATCCCGAATGAAACTCACCGCCCTGTTTTTGATCCCACTCGCCGCTTCTGCGGCGGAGGGAGATGCTTTTTTCCGCGAGCGTGTGGAGCCATTGCTCAAGCAGCGATGCTACGAATGCCATTCGCACGCGGGCAAGATCAAGGGCGGGCTGGTGCTGGACTCGCGCTCAGGCTGGCAGGCGGGTGGTGACAGCGGTCCTGCGCTGGTGCCAGGGACGCCAGAAAAGAGCCGCATCATCGAGGCGGTGCGCTACACGAACCCGGACATGGAGATGCCGCCGAAGGCGAAACTGCCGGAGAGTGAGATCGCCGTGCTGGAGGAGTGGGTGAAGCGCGGTGCGCCCGATCCGCGCGAGACGGCGGCGGTGGCGAAAGAGGTGAAAAAGACCGGCGTGGATGTGGAGGAGGGGCGGAAGCATTGGTCCTATCAACCAGTGCGGGATACCGCGCCACCCATCGTGCATGATCAAGCTTGGCCGCTGAATGAGGTGGACGCCTTCGTTCTCGCGAAGCAGGAGGCAGCGGGCCTTCAACCGGGTCCCGAGGCCGAAGCGCATGCCTGGCTGCGGCGCGTAACCTTTGACCTCACCGGCCTGCCGCCGACGGAGGCGGAGATTCAGCACTTTTTGGCCGACCTCGAACGAGACAATCGGACAAGGGGCCAATCAGACAAGGAGACGAGCATCTCATTGTCTCCCCATCCGATTGTCTCATCGTCAGGATCATCAGCACACGAGCGCGTGGTGGACCGTCTGCTCTCATCCAGAGCCTATGGCGAGCGCTGGGCGCGGCATTGGCTGGACCTCGTGGGCTATGCC
>NZ_JBILYB010000306.1:0-3073 GCF_044378005.1 Prosthecobacter sp. | reverse complement strand
ACCTTCACCGTGAAGATCGACACCACTCTCGCGAAGGAACTCCACGGCAATGAAGACCACCGCTACGAGATCGAGGCCGAGGTGACGGATGCCTCCCGGCGCACCATCTTTGGCAAAGGCAGCGTGCTCGCGGCTCGACGGCCTTTTGAAGTCTATGTCTCGCTGGATCGCGGCTACTACAACGCCGGGGACAGCGGTAGTGTGAGCATCCAGGCTCGCACTCTGGACGGTCGTGAGGTCAAAGCCACGGGTGAACTGGTTCTGTATCGTGTGACTTACGCGAAGGACGGGACACCGAGCGAAGAAGGCGTCAGCAAAGTAGCCATCTCGCTCCGCGAGATGAGCGAGAACGCCTCGATCACCCGCCTCACCTTCCCCAAAGGCGGCCAATACCGCGTCTCCGCCAAACTCAAAGACGAAGCCGGGCACGAGATCGAAGGCACCACCTTCTTCACCGTGCGTGGCGAGGGCTTCGATGAGGGGAAGGACTTTCGCTTTGATGACCTCGAACTCATCACCGAGAAGGACGAATATGCCCCCGGCGAGGAAGTGGAGATCACGCTGAACACGAACCGCCCCGGCAGCACCGTGGCGCTATTTTTGCGCACGCAGAACGGCACCTATCCTGAACCGATCTGGCTCAAACTGGAAGGCAAGAGCACCACGCGTCGCTTCAAGCTCACGGAGGCGGATCAGCCGAACCTCTTCATCGACGCCTACACCGTCAGCGATGCACGGGTGCATCAGGTCACGCGCCAGATCGTCGTGCCGCCGAAGAAGCGAATCGCCGCCGTGGAACTGATGCCGGACGCGGAGACGTATCTGCCTGGTCAGGGGTCAAAGGTCAAGGTGCGGGTCAAGGATGCGGATGGGAAGCCTTTCACCGGCCAGGTCGTGCTCACGGCCTATGACAAGGCGCTGGAATACATCTCCGGCGGCAGCAATCAGCAGGACATCCGGCCTTTCTTCTGGGGCTGGAAGCGGAGTCATTACCCACAGGTGGCGGACTCGTTGCGGGAGGTGCAGATCGGCATGCACAAAGAGGGCGAGATTGGGATGGATGTGCTTGGGGCGTTTGGGGGTGAGGTAGATGAAAGCTCTTCTGAGGAAATGGCAGGTGGTGGTTTTGGCGCTGGGATGCTTCGGAGGAAATCCGCCATGCCGATGGCTGCAATGGCAGCACCTGCCGATTCATACTCTGATAGTGCGGCACGGGGTAGAGCTATGGAAAATGGAGGCTTGGTCGCTCTGGCAGCAGCACCACCTCCTGAGCCAGAAGCAGCAGGCAGCGAAGATGGCCCCCAGCCCATGATCCGCACGAACCTCGCTGACAGCGCGGTGTGGGTGGCGGATTTCGTCACGGATGCGAAGGGCGAGGGCGAGCTGAATTTCAATCTGCCGGAGAACCTCACCACCTGGAAGCTGCGCTCCTGGGTCATGGGACCGCAGACGCAGGTCGGCGAGGCTGCCGTGGAAGTGATCACGAGGAAGAACCTCATGGTCCGCCTGCAAGCCCCGCGCTTCTTCGTGGAGAAGGACGAGGTCGTCATCTCAGCGAACGTCCACAACGAGATGGACGTGGCTCAGGAGGTGAAGGCGGTGCTGGAGCTGGAAGGTGGAGTCTTGGAGTTCGTAGTTCGGGCTTCAGCCCGCTCTTTGGAGGTTGAGGACTCCCAGAACCCAGAACGGCCTAAAGACCGAACTACAAACGTCAGCATCCCCGCTCACTCCGAGCATCGCTTCGACTGGCGCGTGAAAGTCATCGGCGAAGGCGAAGCCAAAATCCGCGTCAAAGCCCTCGCGCAGAAAGACAGCGACGCCATGGAGATGACCTTCCCGGCCTACACGCATGGGATGCTCAAGACGGACTCCTGGAGCCTCGCGCTGCTTCCCGATCAGGCGAGCGGCAAGATCACGGTGAACGTGCCCGCCGAGAGGAAGCCCGAGCAGTCGCGGCTGGAAGTGCGCTACTCACCGACATTGGCAATGGCGCTCGTCGATGCCCTGCCCTATCTCGTCGATTATCCGTATGGCTGCACCGAGCAGACGCTGAACAAGTTCGTGCCGACGGTGATCACGCTGAACGTGCTCAAAGACCTCGGCGTGGATCTCAAAGCCGTGCGCGACAAGCGCACAAACCTCAACGCCCAGGAGATCGGCGATGCTGACAAACGCGCGAAGCGTTGGCAGGGCAAAGACAACAAGGGCAAGCCGAAGGAGCCGGTCTTTGATGAAGACGAAGTCATGAAGATGGCGAAGGCCGGGCTGAAGAGGCTGGAAGCCATGCGTGGTGACGATGGCGGCTGGGGATGGTTCCCCGGCGGGCGGGAGTCATCGCCCCACATCACGGCGTTGGTGCTGCATGGGCTGAAAGCGGCGGAGCGGGCACGCATGGACCTGAATGACGGCATCGTCCGCAACGGGATCGAATTCCTCAAACGCCACGAAGCGGAAGAACTGCGCCGTTTGAAGCTGCCAGCGAAGGACAAGAACCACAAAGCGAACCCCGACAACCTTGACGCGCTCATTCACTGCGTGCTCGTGGAATACAAGGACGGCGACAAAGCCATGCGCGGCTTGCTTTATGAAAAGCGGAACAACCTCTCACGCTACAACCTCTGCCTGCTCGGATTCGCTTGTCATGCGGTGGACGAGAAAGAGCGGCGTGATATGTGCCTACGCAACGTGCGGCAGTTCTTGAAGCAGGACGACGAAAACCAAACCGCCTGGCTGGAGCTGCCACAGGGCGGCTGGTGGTATTGGTGGGATGATGCCATCGAGACGCAGGCGGCTTTCCTGCGCTTGCTCGTGACGGCAGAGCCGAAGGGCGAGACAGCGGCGCACATCGCCAAATACCTGTTCAACAACCGGCGCAACGGCACCTACTGGAACAGCACGAAAGACACCGCTGCGGTGATCGAAGCGCTGGCAGAGTTCGTGAAGGCCAGCGGGGAATCCGCGCCGAAGCAGACGGTCGAATTGCTCGTCGATGGCAAATCGCAAACAAAGGTGGAGATCACGAAGGAGAACCTGTTCACCTTCAACGGCAGCTTCGTCATCGAAGCCGACGCTT
>NZ_JBILYB010000038.1:0-44766 GCF_044378005.1 Prosthecobacter sp. | reverse complement strand
AGCGACGGATGTCATTGAAGGCGAGATGGCTGGGTATCTCTTCGCCCCGGCCGAAAAAGTGCCGGAGGAGTTCAATGGTGGCTTCTCGCTCTATGCGGCGGCTTGGCCTCTCGTCGGCACCTATCCGGGACATCGGTTTCAAACCGGCCTCTGCGGGACGTGGATGCATCCGCAGTGGACGGAGGCGCAGAAGCCGAAGGAGAAATGCTACACGGACATCGAGGGCGGGCTCGGTTGGTGGCGTGACACGCATTTTCCGACGATCACGCCGAAGTTCATCATGGGCGGCGTGGGGCCGAACTTCTCGTTCATCGCGAATGGTCCCGGCTATGGCGCGGGCACTTGGGAAAAGCCGCGCGGGCAGTATGGCGTGGCACAACTCAGTCCCTGGCTGTTGTTCCCACTCGATGGCCTCAATTTGAAGCAAGGCACCAAAGGCGAACTTTTTGGTTACGGCTATCTGCCACTGCCGCTCACGAATCCGAAAGCGACTACCGCAGGCAAGAACGTGCCCACCGGCAACCACTGCTGGACGTTGTTTCTCAACACCGCGAACTTCAAAGGCCCCGCGACTTTCTTCACGCCCTACTTCTGGACACAAGCCACGGTCGATCATCCTGAGTGGGCAGGTTTGTTGCTCGATTCCTGTCCCGCTGGACCGAACAAAGCCATCCAAATGGAGACGCAGCATGTGCCCGCCGTTTTGAATGGCCAACATGCACGAGTCGCGCCGACTTCGTTCCCCGTTGGCGCCGATAGCACCTCCACCGTGCTTCACCGACTCACCGCCTACAAGAAAGCGGCGCTGTGGGATGAGGTGCAAAAGTGGTTCGATGGCGGTGCACCTGCTGATGGCGCGATCAAAGTGGAAGCCTCCGCCGTGCATAAGTTCCGCGAAGGCGGCGGCTCCAACTGGAGCATCTATCTGCCGGGCACGAAGCGCGAAGAAAAAGTGCCGCTCGCCTGGAGTTCCTTCGCCACTTCGTTCACGCCAAATCCAATCACCTTCGGCTACAAGTGGAACAATCAACTCACGCGCACCAGCGACGGCCTCGTCACCCTGCCCGAATACTACCAACTCGGCACCAATCCCCGCAACAAGCCGCAATGGGCCGTCATTCAGCCCAAAGATGTCCCCGCCGATCTCGGCCTCACGCAGCATCGCTTCGTCACACCTCCAGAGAAGCCCCAAGAGCCGCGCATCACGCCCGATGACGCCGAAAGCTGCTGGAAGAAGCCCGGTCCGAAAGCTGGCCCCTTCAAAGTGAAGATCGGCGATGGCAGCACGGTCACTTATTACTGGTATCGCTTCGCCGATCAGCCCGCGATGCTCAACGCCGACCTCACGCCCAAAGAACGCGAGCAAGTGCAGGCCCGTGTCGAGAAACTCCACCGCACCTGGACCAAGGATCGCAACTACCTCACCCCACCCGATGTCGGCACGCTCGCCAGCATTGATCCTGCGTTGATCCTCACACCACCGCCCGGTTTGGAGATTGGCTATGTGCCTATCGCCACGCGGCAGGAGTTGGAAAAATAGCACCGCCATCATGAGATCACTCTTCGTCATTCTCGTGCTCGGCTGTGGTCATGCCTTTGCGATCACGAAGCCGAACATCGTCCTCATCCTCGCCGACGATCTCGGCTACGGCGATGTGCGCTGCTACAACGCCGACTCCAAAGTTTCCACGCCGAACATCGACCGTCTCGCGGCGGAGGGCATGAGGTTCACCGATGCGCACAGCCCGGCCACAGTTTGCACGCCATCCCGTTACAGTCTCATGACCGGGCAGATGGCGTTTCGCGTGCCGAGCGGCGGCACGGTGTTTCAGGGTGTCGGTGGGCCATCGTTGATTGCTCCCGGCCGCCTCACCTTGCCGACGATGCTGAAGCAGCAGGGCTATGCGACGGCTGCGGTGGGCAAGTGGCACATCGGTCTGACCTTTCGCGACAAAGCGGGCGAGGCGATCCACAGCGGACGCTTGGAGGACGTGCAGCGCGTGGATTACTCGCGCCGCATCAAGGGCGGACCACTCGATCACGGCTTTGATCGCTTCTTCGGCACCGCCTGCTGCCCGTCCACTGACTGGCTCTACGCCTTCATCGACGGCGACCGCATTCCCGTGCCGCCGACAGGGCGGTTGCAACGCGTCAGCTTGCCGAAGCATCCCTATGCGAATGATTGTCGTGGTGGCTTCATCGCGCCGGACTTCGATTTGCTGGAGGTGGACATGCTTTTTTTGCAAAAGAGCCGCGAGTTCATCGCGCAACACATGCACACCTCGCCGCAGAAGCCCTTCTTGCTCTACCACGCCACGCATGGCGTCCATCTGCCGTCGTTTGCCGGAAAAGACTTCCGCGGCAAGACACAGGCCGGACCGCATGGCGACTTCATCGCCGAGTTCGATCACATTGTCGGTGAATTGATGAAGGAGCTCGAAAAGCATGAGCTCACGAAAAACACACTCGTCATTCTCAGTAGCGACAACGGCCCCGAAACCACCTCCGTCGTTCACATGCGTGCCGACCATGCCCACGACGGCGCGAAACCCTGGCGCGGCGTGAAGCGCGATGCGTGGGAAGGCGGCCATCGCGTGCCTTTCATTGTCCGCTGGCCCACGAAGGTGAAAGCGGGCAGCACCAGCGATGAAACGCTCTGTCTCACCGACATCATGGCCACCACCGCAGCGATCACCGGTGCTGAGTTGCCGCACAATGCCGCCGAGGACAGCTTCAACATGCTCCCCGCCCTCGAAGGCACTGCCACCGCTCCCATCCGGCCTTATCTGCTCACCCAGGCCTTTGGCGGGCAGCGCACGCTTTCGATTCGTCGCACGAACTGGAAATACATCGCCCACCGCGGCTCCGGCGGAAACAACTACGACAAAGGCGAGCTGAAGCCCTATGCCCTGCCCGAAACCGATCCCGAAGCCCCCGGCCAGCTCTACGACCTCGCCACCGATCCCGGCGAGACGACGAACCTCTACTCGAAGAAGCCCGAGATCGTGAAGGAACTGCAAGCGCTGCTCGAACAATCGAAAACCACCGGACGCAGCCGCCCATGAAACCATTTCTCTTTTTCGTCTTCCCCATGATCGCAGCCACAAACGCCGTGACAGCTCAAGACAACCTGAATGACCAGCGCATCGCTTCCAATCCCGCCATGCTCAATCTGGATCGCATCTTTGCCGACCATGAGTTCAAGGAACGCTCGCTGGGGGAATACCGATGGAGCAAGCGCACCGCTTCGTATTTCACTCTCGAAGCCGCGCAACAAGACGGCAAAGGACAGGACTTGGTGCGCAACGATACAGCCACGGGAAAAAAGGAGATCCTGGTGCCAGCCGCCGGGTTCCAGCCGAAAGGAGAAGCTGAGCCGTTGAAGGTCGATGCCTTCGAGCTCTCCACCGACGAGTCGAAGCTTCTCATCTACACCCACAGCCAGCGCGTGTGGCGGCGCAACACACGCGGCGACTACTGGGTGCTTGAGATGGGGAAGCCCGGTTCCCTGCGGAAACTCGGCGGCGATGCGGAGCCCTCCACGCTCATGTTTGCCAAGTTTTCGCCCGATGGCACACGAGTCGCCTACGTCCGCGCGAACAACATTTATGTCCAGGAGATGACCGGCATGAAGATCACAGCCGTGACCGCGGATGGCTCGCCCACGCTCATCAATGGCACCTCCGACTGGGTGAATGAGGAGGAGCTTCACATTCGCGACGCTTTTCGCTGGAGCCCCGACGGCTCATCCATTCTGTTCTGGCAGTTCGACACCAGCGACGTTCGGCAGTTTCATCTCATCAACAACACCGACGAGAGCTATCCAAAGATCACGTCCTTTCCCTATCCCAAAGTTGGCGAAACCAATTCCGCCACCCGGGTGGGTGTGGTCAGCGCAGTTGGAGGCGAAGTGCGCTGGCTGAAGGTGCCGGGCGATCCACGCGAGCACTACATCCCTCATGCGGAGTGGTCGCCGGATGGGAAGCGCATCCTGGTGCAGCAGCTCAACCGCCTGCAAAACACCAACCGGGTCATGCTGGCTGAGGCCAGCACCGGCACGGTTCGCACCGTCCTCACGGAGACCGATGAGGCCTGGCTGGAAAATGACAACCCGGTGCGCTGGATGGCTGGCGGCGAGAAGTTTCTCTGGCTGAGCGAACGCGATGGCTGGCGCCATGCCTATCTGGCGGACACGAATGGAAAGAGCTTGGATCGGATCACCACTGGCGACTTTGATGTCATCAGCATTGATGCAGTGGATGAAAAGAATGGCTGGCTCTACTTTTCTGCCTCGCCGGAAAACCCCACGCAGCACTATCTCTATCGGCAGCGCCTCAGCGGCGGCAAACCCGAGCGTCTGTCGCCGGCCTCGCAGCCGGGCTGGCACAGCTATGAGTTCTCGCCTGACGTTCAGTGGGCGATGCACACGCACTCCCACTTCACTCAGCCGCCGGTGGTGGCGCTCATCCAGGTGTCTGATCACAAGGTTGTGCGCGCTCTGGAGGACAATCAGAAGCTCTGCGAGAAGCTTGCGGCCCTCAAGCAGCCCACCGCCGAGCTTTTGAAGCTGGACATCGGTGACGGTGTTTTGCTGGATGCCTGGGCGCTCAAGTCTCCAGGCCTGAAGCCCTCCCTGAAGCACCCGCTGCTGATCCACGTGTATGGCGAGCCTGCGAGCCAGACCGTGCGGGACAAGTGGCCGGGCGAAAGAGGCATCTGGCACTGGATGCTGGCGCAGCAGGGCTACATCGTCGCGAGCATCGAGAATCGCGGCACACCGGTCCCGCGCGGCCGCGCCTGGCGCAAAAGCGCCTTCCGCCAGATTGGCATCCTCGCGACGCAGGACCAGGCCGCAGGCGTCCGGGCCTTGCTCAAGCACTGGCCTGACGCGGACCCCGCCCGCGTCGGCGTCTGGGGCTGGAGTGGCGGCGGCAGCATGAGCCTGAACGCCATCTTCCGCTACCCGGACCTCTATTCCACCGCCATCGCCGTGGCGCCCAACGCGAACCAGTTGCTCTACGACACCATTTACCAGGAGCGCTACATGGGTCTGCCGAAGGACAATGCGGAGAACTATCGCCTCGGCTCGCCCATCACTCATGCGAGCCAGCTTCAGGGCAACCTGCTGCTCATCCATGGCACCGGCGATGACAACGGGCACTACCAAGGCACGGAGCAGTTGATGAACGAGCTCATCAAGCACAACAAATACTTCACGGCCGTTCCGTATCCGAACCGCAGCCACGCCATCTCGGATGGCGACAACACCGTGCGTCATTTTCACGGCACCATCACCCGCTACCTGCACCAGCATCTGCCCGTCAACCCTGCCACCGCCGCCAAGGAACCATGAATGTTGAAGCCATCCAAAACGAACTGACCAGCGCCGGACTCGATGGCTGGCTCTTCTTCGACCATCACTTCCGCGATCCGCTGGCCTATCGCGTGCTCGGTTTGCCTGCCGTGGGCCATGTCTCGCGCCGCTGGTATTATTTCATCCCGGCCAAAGGCATTCCACGTGGTTTGGTTCATCGCGTCGAACCTCACCAACTCGATGCACTGCCCGGTGAAAAGATGCTCTATGCTCGCTGGCAGGAGCAGGAGCCGGGCTTGCGCGATCTGCTGGGCGGGGCGCGGAGGGTCGCCATGCAATACTCGCCGCGTTGCGCCGTGCCTTATGTCGCGAATGTGGATGCGGGCACGGTGGAACTCGTCCGCAGTCTGGGTGTCGAGGTCGTGAGCTCGGCGGAGCTGATCCAGATCTTCGAGGCCCGGTGGACGCCCGCGCAGCTTGAGCTGCATCTCGAAGCCGGTCGCCGCGTGGACCGCATCCGCGATGAGGCGTTTGAACTCATCCAGACCGCCACCCGGAGCGGCAAGGCCATCGACGAATACGGCGTGCAGCAGTTTGTCATGCAGCGCTTCCAGGAGGCCGGCATGGTCACGAATCATCCGCCCATCGTCGGAGCGAACGTGAATGCGTCGGACTCGCACTATTCACCGCCAGCGACCGGTAGCGCGCCCATCCGCCGTGGCGATCTCGTGCTGCTCGATCTATGGGCAAAGCTGGATGTGCCCGACGGCGTCTATTACGACATCACCTGGATGGCTTTCTGCGGCGAGGAAGTGCCCGCGCCCATGCGTGACGCCTTTGCCACCGTGGTCGCCGCGCGTGACGCGGGCATCCGCTTCGTTCAGGAAGCGATGGCCGCCGGGCGCATCATTCGCGGCTTCGAGGTGGACGACGCCGTGCGCGGCTGCATCGAGTCACGTGGCATGGGCCAGTTCATCCGCCATCGCACCGGCCATAGCATCGGCCGCGAGGTCCACGGCGTCGGCGCGAACATGGACAACTATGAGACCCACGACGACCGCCGCATCATCCCCTGGACCTGCTTTTCCATCGAGCCCGCGCTCTACTTGCCCGACTTCGGCGTCCGCACCGAGATCAACCTCTTCGTCGAAGAACACGGCGCCCTCGTGACCGGCAGAATGCAAAACGATTTTGTCACCCTATGAACCGATTGCTCCCGCCTCATCGCCTTTGCCTGCTCCTGCTGATCCTGCCGCTTCTCTGCCAGGCGGCTGCTCCTAACATCGTGGTCATCATGGTCGATGATGTCGGGTGGCGGGATCTGCACGGCTACGGCAATCCGTTGGTGGATACTCCTTACCTGGATCAACTGGCAAGGGAGGGCATGAAGTTCACCGATGCCTACGCTGCCGCGCCGGTGTGTTCACCGACACGCGCCGCGATGATGACCGGTCAATCACCGGCGAGGCTCCAACTGACCAACCATGCGCCTGGCAATCCCAGCGGCTTTTCCCTGCCTGGCTCGAACCTCCAGGAGGCTGAGGCGCTTCGCCATCTGCCGCTCAAAGCTGTTACCATCGCCGAACGCCTTGCCGCCGCGGGCTACGCCACCGCGCACATTGGCAAATGGCATCTCTCATATGTCAACCCCTCCAGCAAAGAGGGCGTCACCGAGGCGGACCTGCGGCCTGAGCATCAGGGCTTCTCGCTAAACGTCGGTGGCAGTGAGCCTCGCGGATCGCACAGTTACTTTGCACCGTATCGCATCCCCGCCCTCGAAGATGGACCACCCGGCGAATACCTGCCAGAGCGTCTCACCGACGAGGTCATCCAGTTCATGCGATCCCATCGGGACGGCCCCTTTTTCCTGAACTGGTGGCCCTATTGCGCGCACTATCCTTGGCAGGCGCCTGAAGCGCTCATCATGAAATACCGGCAGCGCAAAGATCTGCCCATCAAGCCGGTCTTTGCCGCCATGCTTGAGTCCATGGATGCCGCCATCGGGCGCTTCCTGCGAGCGCTGGATGACGCAGGCCTGCGTGACAACACCCTGGTTCTTTTCACCTCCGACAACGGCGGCTATGACGGTGACAACAAGCCCCTGCGCGGGATCAAAGGCATGCTCTACGAAGGCGGCATCCGTGTGCCGTGGATCGTGCGCTGGCCCGGCAAGATCAAGCCGGGCTCGATCAATGCCACGCCCATCATCAGCACCGATTGCTACCCGACCCTTCTCGAAGTCGCCGGCCTGCCTCCCACGCCCGATCATCCGCTAGATGGCAAGAGCCTCGTGCCGGTGTTGACCCAGACTGCCGGCTTCGAGCGCGACAGCCTCTTCTTCCACTATCCGAACTACGCCTTTCACAAACAGAACCGCCTCGCCAGCGCCATCCGTGAAGGCCCTTACAAGCTCATCAAATACTATGATGACGATTCGCTTGAGCTTTACGACCTGGGCAAGGACATCGGTGAGAAAAAAAACCTCGCTGCGGAATCAACCGAACTCGCTGCGCGTCTGGCTAACAAACTCGACCGCTGGCTCCGGGAAACGGATGCCCGGATGCCCGGCTGCCAGTCAAAGTGACGAACAAGTGAAAGCTTTGAAGTCCATGAGATCGCTTCTTCGCATTGGTTTATCTTTCTTCCTCCTCATCGCAGGGACGGCTCTCGCCACGCCACCGCCCAACGTCCTCTTCATCGCGCTGGATGATCTGAATGACTGGATCGGCTGCCTCGGCGGGCATCCGCAGACGAAGACGCCGAATCTCGACCGACTCGCGGCGAGTAGCGTGTTGTTTCGAAATGCCTACACGGCGGCGGCCTCGTGCAATCCCTCGCGCACCGCGATCTTCAGCGGCCTGCCGCCGCATCGCTCGGGGCTTTATCACAACCTGCAAAAGATGCGCGAGGTGTTGCCGGAGGCGGAGCTGCTGCCGCGTTACTTTTCCAATCATGGCTACTGGAGCGCGGGCTCGGGCAAAATGCTGCATTACATCATCGACCCGCCGTCGTGGGATGATTACTTCCCGGCCAAGGCGAAGGACAATCCCTTTCCGCACACGTTTTATCCCGAGAAGCGCCCCGTGAACCTGCCGCGTGCCGGCGACTGGCAATACGTCGAGACCGACTGGGCCGCGCTCGACGTGACCGACGAACAGTTTGGCGGCGATTGGGCCGTGACGAAGTGGATTGGCGAGCAACTCCAACGTCCGCACGACAAGCCCTTCTTCCTCGCCTGTGGCATCTACCGGCCGCATGAGCCGTGGTTTGTGCCGAAGAAGTATTTCGAGCCCTTCCCGCTCGAAAGCATCGAGCTCCCGCCCGGCTACAAGGCGGACGATGTCGATGATTTGCCGCCCGCAGGCCAGCGCCTCGCGCGGAACCGCTACTTCGCGCACATTCAAAAGCACGAGCAGTGGAAGAAGGGCATCCAGGCCTATCTCGCGTCGATTCACTTCGCCGATGCGATGCTCGGTCGCGTTCTCGACGCACTCGAAAAGAGCACGCAGCGCGACAGCACGATCATCGTGCTCTGGAGCGATCATGGCTGGCATCTCGGCGAGAAGGAGCACTGGCAAAAGTTCACCGGCTGGCGTGTCTGCGCCCGTGTGCCGCTCATGATCCGCGTGCCGAAAGGCGCGCCCGGCTTGCCCGAAGGCACCACGCCCGGCAGCGTGTGTGATCGTCCTGTGAGCCTCGTCGATCTGTTTGGCACGCTCACCGATCTGTGCGGCCTGCCGCCGAAAGCGGACATCGACAGCCGCAGCCTCGCGCCGCTTTTGCGCCATCCACAGGCCGAATGGCCGCACGCGGCCCTCACCCATCTCGACAAGCCCGAGAACTATGCCCTCAGCACCCAGCGCTGGCGCTACATTCACTACACCGGCGACGAAGAAGAACTCTACGACCTCGAAACCGATCCGCACGAATGGTCCAACCTCGCCACAAAGCCCGAACACACCGCCAAGCTCGCTGAGATGCGTTTGCTCGCGCCCAAGACCATCCAGCCTGTCCACAAATCGAAACCATGAACATCGTCTCCATTTTCAACGACGTGATCGGCCCTGTGATGCGCGGGCCATCGAGTTCGCACTGTGCTGCGGCGCTTCGCATCGGGCGGCTGGCGCGGGATTTGATGGAGGGCGAGATCAGCGAGGTGCTCGTCGAGTTTGATCGCGAAGGATCACTCCCAACCACACACGACACCCAAGGCAGCGACATGGGACTCTTCGGCGGCTTGCTCGGCTGGGACGCGGATGATGAGCGGCTGCCAGAGTCGGCGAAGGCGCTGGCGGAGGCCGGGATCAAGCTACGCATCGAAACCGTCGATGTCGGTGATCCGCATCCGAACACGTATCGGCTCAAGCTAAGCAACGAGCGCGAGAAACACTCGCTCATCGCCATTTCGACCGGCGGCGGCATGATGGAGGTGCTCAGCATCGACGGCGTGCCGATGAATATGGACGGCGGTTATCATGAGACGCTGATCTGGCTACCCAAAGGCTCTGTGAGTGACATTGAAGCCGATGAAGTCATCCTTCACGAAGCGGGCGAGTTTCAGATCGTGCAGGTCAAAGCGGCTCATTTTGTCTCCACAGGCGGTTTGAAGGCCATCTCGATCAAAAAGCTCGCGCCGGTGCTCCCCGTGCCATCACGCAAAGAAATGCGCGTGCCCTTCACAAGTTGCGAGGACATGCTGAAACACGACGGCGGCCAGAACACGCCGCTCTGGCAGCTCGCCGTCGAGTATGAGCGAGCTCGTGGCAGTTTCACCGAGCGTGAAGTCATCGACAAGATGATCGCCATCGTGCGCATCCTGCGGAAATCCATCGCCAGTGGCATTGTGGGCACGAGTTACGAGGATCGCGTGCTGCACCATCAGAGCGGACGCTTTGCGGAGATGATGAATTCAGGCCGTTTGCTCGATGGCGGAGCCTTGAACCGCATTATCCTCTACGTTACCGCTTTGATGGAGGTGAAGAGCAGCATGGGCGTCATCGTCGCCGCACCGACCGCAGGCGCGTGTGCTGCCTTGCCGGGCGCGGTGATCGCCATGGCGGAGTCGATGGGCAAAGACGAAGAAGAAATGGCCAAAGCGATGCTCGCCGCCGGATTGATCGGCGTCTTCATCGCCACGCGCTGGACCTTTGCGGCGGAAGTCGGTGGCTGTCAGGCGGAAGGTGGTTCTGCGGCTTCGATGGCGGCGGCAGCGCTTGTCACACTCGCAGGCGGAACGCGGGATCAAGCCATCGCGGCAGCCTCGATGGCGTTTCAGAGCATGCTGGGGCTGATTTGCGATCCTATCGCGAATCGTGTGGAAGCACCGTGCCTCGGCAAAAATGTGATGGCGGCCAGCAATGCGCTTTCCTGCGCAAATATGGCGCTGGCTGGCTATGACCCGCTGATCCCGCTGGATGAAGTCATCGACGCTGCCAAACACGTCTCCGCATCCATGCCCCGCGAGCACCGCTGCACCTCGCTCGGTGGTTTGGCCATCACGCCGACCTCACTCGATATCGAGCGAAAGCTCGCGGCGCTGAAAAGCAAGGGCTGCGGCAGTTGCCACTGCTGAGTCCGAAAGAATCACGTCTCGTTCGACTTCTATTCCCACCATGAAACGCCGCTCCTTTCTCTCCACCTCCGCCGCCACTGCTTTTGGCTTCCAGTTTGTCCCTGCGCATGTCGTGCGTGCTCAGGGCGTGGCTCAAACGCCGTCCAACAAGCTCCGCATCGCCGCGATTGGCGTGGGCGGACGTGGTGCGGCGGATTTGGGCGACATGGCGGGCGAGGACATCGTGGCGCTGTGCGATGTCGATGAGCGTCGTGCGGCCGGCAGCTTCGAGAAGTTTCCGAAGGCGCGGCGCTTCACGGATTTCCGCAAGATGTTCGATGCGATGAACAACGAGATCGACGCCGTGCTCGTGGCCACGCCGGATCACACGCATGCGGTGGCTGTACTGGCCGCCATTGGCCATGGGAAGCATGTGTATTGTGAGAAGCCGTTGGCGCATACCGTGGCGGAGGTGCGGGCGATGCGGAAGGCGGCGCTGGAGAAGAAGGTGATTACGCAGGTGGGCAATCAGGGGCATTCGTCGGACAGCATTCGGCTGTTTGTCGAAATGGTGCAGTCGGGAGCCATCGGCAATGTGTCGGAGATTCACGCGGGATGTGATGCGTTCAAAGATGTGTATTGCCAGATCGGCAAGCAGCAGGCGATCCAGACGGAGAAGCATGAGGTGCCAAAAGAACTCGATTGGGACCTGTGGCAAGGGCCGCTAAAGACGCAGGCGTTTCATCCAGCGTATGTGCCATTTAGCTGGCGAGGCTTTTCGGCCTATGGCAGCGGCTGCATCGGCGACTGGATTTGCCACGTCGTCGATCCGTCGTTCTGGGCGCTGGATCTCGGCATGCCGACCGCGATCACCGCAGAAACGAAGGATTACGATCCGGTGAAGCACGCGGCGTTTTATCCGAAGGGCACGCGGATCACGTATGAGTTCCCCGCGAAGGGCAGTCGTGGCCCGGTGAAGCTGATCTGGCATGACGGCGAGTTCGGCATCCCCGCGCCGGAAGAGCTGAAGCAGGACAATCGCAAGGTCGTCGGCATCGGCGCGGTGGTGATCGGCGACAAAGGCAAGATCATGCACGGCTCGCATGGTGCTGGCGGTGTCCGCTTGATCCCTGAGGCGAGCATGAAGGGCTTCAAAGTGCCGGAGAAGACCATCGCCCGCGTGCCAAAGGGCAATCACCAGCACGACTGGCTCAACGCGATCCGCGAGAATCGTCCAGCAGGCTCCAGTTTCGAATACGGCGGCTCTTTGAGCGAGATCGGCCTGCTGGGCATGATCGCCGTGCGCCGCAGCGGCACACGCCTGGAGTGGGACAATGCCGCGATGAAATTCACGAACGACGCCGAAGCGAACGCACTGCTGGTGCCGGAGTATCGCGAAGGATGGAGCTTGTGATCGTCACCTCGGCTTGATCTCAAACGCATCCATCCACGGCAGCGTGATCTGGGGCGGCATGCCGCCGAAGGGCTGGTAGGCGGGGAGCTGGACGATGCTCATGCTGTGCGGCTGGCTGGCGATGAAGAACATCGCGTCGGCGCAGTCGGCGCAGGTGATCATGGCTTCCTTGTGCTTGGCGGAAGGCTGCACGGGACGCTTTTTGACGAGCGGAGTGTCGGCCTCGCCGGGGGCGTATTCAGAGACGACGATGCCGTGCGCGTTAAGCTGCATGCGGGCGGTGAAAAGCATGCCGTGAACGGCCCACTTGCTGGCCGTGTAAGGCACGCCAGCGAAAGAATCGTAGCCATGGCCGGCGGTGGACGAGACGACGACGATCTTCCCGCCTCCATTCGCTGCCATCGGTTTCGCCACGGCCTGAATCATGTTCGCCACGCCGATGACATTGATCTCCATCACCTTTCGCCAGCTCTCCTCGCTGGCGATTCGTGACGGATCGGCATGCGCCATGAAGCGATCCGGCGTGTTGATGCCTGCGGTGTGAATCAGCGCTTGCGGCGTGCCGTGTTTCAGCACTTCATCGAGAGCGGCGGCTACGCTGACGCTATCCGCCACGTCGCAGACGATGGGGATGATCTTTGTAGAAAGAGCGGCGCTTTCCTGGAGCGACTCCAGCGTGCGTCCAAAGACGAACGTCTTCGCGCCGGCATCAGCAAAACGCTTTGCCGCCGCCTGCCCCATTCCACCGCCACCGCCGGTGACGATCACGATTTTGTCAGTCCAATGTTGGTCCATGCGCCGACGCTAACGAGCGCACACGAGGCGTCGAGTCTGTGCTTGGCAAAAATCCGGGTGCAAACCGCCAAAGCATCCAAGACGATTGCCCCGATGCCCGATTAGATGCCTGCTCACATGAGCAAACAGGTCACCATCCTCGGCGCGGGCGTCATCGGCCTCTGCACGGCGCTTTATTGCGCCCGACGCGGCATGCAGGTGACGATCATCGACCAAAAGCCGCAGCAACGCGATGGATGCTCGTTTGGGAATGCGGGGATGATCGTGCCGAGTCACTTCATCCCCCTCGCCGCGCCCGGTATGGTCAAACTGGGCTTCAAATGGATGTGGAACCCTGAATCGCCCTTCTACATCAAGCCGAGGCTGAATCTCGATTTGATGACGTGGGGCCTCGAATTCTGGAAAGCGGCCACGAAGGCCCGCGTCGAGGCCGCCGCGCCTGTTTTGCGCGATTTGAGCCTGCTGAGCCGCCAGTGCTATGAGGAGTTGGATCTCGACTTTGGCCTTGTGAAGAAGGGCCTGCTCATGCTGTGCAAAAAGCAGCAGACGCTTGATGAAGAAGCCCATATGGCCGCTATGGCAAACCACCTCGGCATTCCCGCCGAGGTGTTGGATGCAAAGGCCACTGCCGCGCTTGATCCTACTGTGACCATGGAAGTGTGCGGCAGCGTGTTTTTCCCGAAGGACTGCCATCTCGCTCCTGGTCGCTTCATCGCGGCGGTGGAAGCTGAGCTGGTGAAACTCGGTGTCGATATGCTGTGGGAGACGGAGGTGTGTGGCTTTGAAGTAGAAGGCGGGGTGCTTCGCGCCGTCAAAACGTCAAAGGGTCAAGTGGAGGGTCAAGAGGTGGTTCTTTGCAGCGGGGTGTGGTCGGCGGAGCTAGCGAAGGAGCTGGGTTTGAAGCTGCCGATGCAGGCCGGCAAAGGTTACAGCCTCACGCTGACGAATCCGAAGCAACTCCCGGAGCTGTGCAGCATCTGCACCGAAGCACGACTCGCCGTGACGCCGATGGATGGCGCGCTGCGAGTCGGTGGCACGATGGAGATGGCCGGAACGGACGAATCCATCACGCCACGCCGCGTGCGCGGCATCACGCGAGCCTTCCCCAATTTCTTCCCTGCCTTCTCCGAAAGCGATTTCGCCGATGTGAAGCCCTGGAGCGGCCTGCGGCCCGTTTCACCGGATGGCATGCCTTACATCGGCCGGACGCAGCGTTGGAAGAACCTCACCATCGCCACAGGCCACGCGATGATGGGCTTGAGCCTCGCCCCCGCGACCGGGAAAATCGTTGCCGATGTGTTGAGCGGTGAGAAATCGCATGTGGCGCTCGATTTGATGTCACCGGATCGTTTCGCATGAAAATCGCCCCACTCCTCCTTTTTGCCGTTTCGACGGCTGCGCTCGCATTAGACCGTCCGAAGCTACAAATCCTCAACGCAGGTGAGAAGGCCGTGGAGGTCTTTTGGTTGGCTCCTGATGGCAAACGTGTCTCGAACGGAAAAATCGAGCCGGGGAAGGACAATATCATCGGCACGTCCTTGGGACATCGGTTTGTCATCGTGGATGATGGGAAGGAGACGGAAGTCGTGAGCCAAGTCCCCGTGCAGGCTTTTCGTCATGATCCGAGGGCGAAGGATGGCGTGCCAGCGTTTTACACGCAGGTGGTGAGAGCGCATGGCTATCCGATCTGTGCTTCGGCGAAGGTGAATCCATATGCGCTGAAGGAGGCTGCTTACCTCGCTGACCTGATGCTGGCAAAGCGATCCGATGTGCGGGCGGCGATGATCGCCAGTGGATCGAGGCTATGCATTCTAGCGTACGATGAGTACACCACGGATCAGCCCGAGTGGGCATGGTTGGGTAAGGTGCCGGAGCGTGGCTTTGAGGGCATCTCCATCAAAGACTACCGCGATGCCCGAGCTCGTGGCATGGGCGGCAGCGCCACGGACCCTTTTTGCTCCTGCGCAGAGGAGAACCTGCTGGCTTATGAAGGTGATCCCTACTCGACTGAGTGCATCTTCATCCACGAGTTCGCCCATAATATCCACCTGCGTGGCTTGTCGAATGTGGACGCCACTTTCGATAAACGTTTGAAGGCCGCCTTTGATGCCGCAATGAAGGCCGGGCTGTGGAAGGGCAAGTATGCCAGCGTGAATCATCACGAATACTTCGCCGAGGGCGTTCAGAGCTGGTTCGACAACAACCGCGAAGACGATCACGACCATAACCACGTCAACACACGCGCTGAGCTGCTGACTTATGATCCCGGCCTCGCCGCGCTCTGCCGCGAAGTCTTCGGAGATACCGAGCTGAAATACACGAAGCCAACAACACGGCTCACTGGACATCTCACAGGCTACGATCCCGCCAAAACACCGAAGTTTAAATGGCCCGAGCGACTAGAGAAGGCCAAAGCCGACATCCGCGCTGCCGCCGTGAAGCGCTCTGAAGCCGCTGCGAGCGTGAAGTCGCAGGACGAGCGGCTCATCGCAGGCTGGAAGGTGCATGTGAGCACGAAGGTCGATGCGACGGCCTTTGCCAAGGCGCTGCCGCTTTTCCAGGCGCAGCTTGATGAGATCGTGCGTGTCGTTCCAGCGAAGGCAGTGGCTGAATTGCAAAAGGTGCCTCTGTGGATCAATCCCGAGTATCCCAAGGTGCGCCCACGCGCCGAGTTTCATCCCGACGCCGACTGGCTGCGCGAGAATGGTCGAGATTCGGTGATGGCAAAGGCGGTCGAGTTCACCAACGTGCGCATCTTTGAAGAGGAAACGCGCCGCATGCCGAACTTCGCCCTGCATGAGTTGGCGCACGCTTATCACAACCGCACAGTGCGCATGAGCTTTGGCAATCTGGAGATCAAAGTCGCCTACGAGAAGGCCAAGGCAAGCGGCAAGTATGACCGCGTCGAGCGCAAAGACAGCGAAGGTCGCAGTCACATGGAGCGTGCGTATGCGATGACCACACCGCAGGAATACTTCGCCGAATGCACGGAGGCTTACTTCAGCCGCAACGACTTTTTCCCCTTCACTCGCGACGAGTTGAAGCAGCATGATCCTGAAATGTTTGCACTGCTGGAGAGGCTCTGGGGAATCGAGTGATAAGGTCTCTGCGGCGAATCGTTCACGGATCATGCGTCGCCTCACTCTGCTACTTTCGTCGTTCGTCATTCTGAACTCGTCATTTGCCGCCAGACCGAATGTCATTCTTATCATGGCCGATGACTTCGGCTACGAATGCGTCGGCGCGAATGGCGGTGAATCCTACCAAACGCCTGTCCTCGACAAGCTCGCCGCCACGGGGGTGAGGTTCGAGAACTGCCATGTCCAACCGCTGTGCACGCCCACACGCGTGCAGCTCATGACAGGGCGCTACAACGTGCGGAACTACATCAACTTTGGCACGCTGCTGCGCTCGGAGACCACCTTTGGGCAGCTCTTTAAAAGCGCAGGTTACAAGACTGGCATCTGTGGCAAGTGGCAGCTCGGGAACGAGGTGGATTCGCCCCAGCACTTCGGCTTTGAAGAGTCCTGCCTCTGGCAGCAGACGCGCCGTCCACCGCGCTACACGAATCCCGGTCTCGAATACAACGGCGTCGAGAAAGACTTCACACAGGGCGAGTATGGTCCCGACTTGGTCAATGACTTTGCCATCGACTTCGTGACGAAGCACAAGGACGAGACTTTCTTCCTCTACTACCCGATGATGCTCACGCACGATCCTTTTCAGCCGACGCCGGATAGCGCGGAGTATGATCGCACCATCAGCAGCGAGGCCAAACTGCGCGATGACAAGCACTTCGCTGACATGGTGACTTACATGGACAAGCTGATCGGCAAACTCGTCACCAAGCTTGATGAACTCAGCCTGGGGGAAAACACACTGCTCCTCTTCGTCGGCGACAACGGTACGTCGAGCAAGATGACCAGCCGCTTCAAAGGCGCGGATTTTAAAGGCGGCAAAGGCAGCACGACGCATCGCGGCACGCATGTGCCGATGATCGTGAACTGGCCCGCCATGATCAAAGAAGGCCGCGTGAGCAGTGACCTCGTCAGCAGCACGGATTTCCTGCCCACGATCTGCCAGGCAGCAGACATCGAAGCACCCGCGAAGGTGGACGGTGTGAGCTTCCTACCTCAGCTCAAAGGCGAATCTGGCTCGCCGCGCGAGTGGCTCTACATGTGGTATTCGCCGAGACAGTCGAAGGACATGAAAGTCAGCGAATGTGCCTTCACTCAAACGCACAAGCTCTACCGCGATGGCGGCTTCTTTGATCTGAAAACTGATCCTGAAGAGAAGGCCCCGCTCCCTGCTGACTCGCCCGCAGCCGTGAAGTTGAAGCAGGCACTCGATCAGTTTCAGAATGCCCGCCCAGCGGAACTTGACCGAGCCTTTGAACAATCGGGCAAAGGCAAGGTGCCAGGTAAAAAGAAGAAGGGGAAGAAATAGGCATCAAGATGTCCGTGTGGGCGACGTTTCCGCCCACCACCATGTTTCGTGCCCTGCTCATTCTCGCTGCCCTTAGCCCACTGCTCCATGCGGAGCCACGTCCCAACATCCTCTTTGCCATCGCCGATGACTGGGGGCCACATGCCAGCGCTTACGGCACACCTTGGGTCAAGACGCCAAACTTTGACCGCGTGGCGAAGGAAGGCCTGCTTTTCAATCATGCCTACACACCCAATGCCAAGTGCGCTCCCTCACGGGCCTGCATCCTCACGGGCAGAAATTCCTGGCAGCTCAAAGAAGCCGCGAACCACATCTGCTACTTCCCACCCGAGTTCAAAGGCTGGGGTGAGGCACTGGCGGAGAAGGGGTGGAACGTCGGCCACACCACAAAAGGCTGGGGGCCTGGCATCGCGAACGACATCGACGGCAAGCCGCGCTCGATGACCGGTAAAGCCTACAACAAACGCAAAGCCAAGCCGCCGACGACCGAGATGGGCAATAGCGACTACGCGGCAAATTTCACCGACTTCCTCGAAGCCGCGCCTTCCGACAAGCCCTGGGCTTTCTGGTACGGAGCCATCGAGCCGCATCGCGGTTATGAGTTTGGCAGTGGAGTGAAAAAGGGCGGCAAGAAACTCTCCGACATCGACCATGTGCCCGCCTACTGGCCGGACAATGAAGTGATCCGCAACGACATGCTCGACTACGCCTTCGAAGTGGAGCACTTCGATGCACATCTCGGGCGTATGATCGCCGAACTCGAAAAACGAGGCCTGCTCGAGAACACGCTGATCGTCGTCACCGCTGATCACGGCATGCCCTTCCCCCGCAGCAAGGGCAACGCCAACGTGCAGGCCAACCATGTGCCCTTTGCCACCATGTGGAAGAAGGGCATCGCAAACCCTGGCCGGGTGATCAATGACTTCATCAGCTTTGTCGATCTCGCGCCGACCTTTGTCGAAGTCGCAGGACTGAAATGGAATGATACCGGCATGGCGGAGTCGCCAGGGCGCAGTCTGACGGATATCTTTGCGGGTAACCCCATGCACACACGTGATCATGTGCTGCTGGGCAAAGAACGCACAGATGTGGGACGTCCGAATGACTGGGGCTACCCCATCCGCGCCATCGTGAAGCACGACAGCGTCTTCATCGAGAACTTCGAGTCCACACGCTGGCCAGGCGGCAATCCCGAGACGGGCTACATGGACTGCGATGCTGGTGCGACGAAGAGCTACATCATTGATGCCCATCGCAAGAACCCAGCCGATCCATTTTGGCAGCTCTGCTTTGGTCTGCGCCCAGCGACGGAATTCTATGATCTAAAAGCGGACCCTGACTTCGTGAAGAACCTCCCCGCCGACCCGCGCAGCACTGCCATGCGAGATCAACTCCACGCGGAACTCAAACAACAAGGAGATCCGCGCATGAGTGGCCAGGGCGACATCTTCGACAAATACGAACACGCCTCGAAGAATAACGTCGGCTTCTACGAGAAGTTCATGCGTGGCGAACCGGTGAAAGCCGGCTGGATCAATCAAACCGACATCGAGCCCAAACCCCTGCCATGAAAGCCTGCCTCACTCTCCTCTCATCATTCGCCATACTGGCTTCGTCATTTGCGGCACAGCCGAATGTGCTCTTCATCGCCAGTGACGACATGCGCCCGCAGCTCGGCTGCTATGGCGACACCACGGTGAAGTCACCGAACCTCGATGCGCTGGCAAAGCGCGGCATGGTCTTCCAGCGCAGCTATGTGCAGCAGGCGCTGTGCTCGCCCTCGCGCATCTCCATGCTCAGTGGACGTTACCCGGCCACCACGGGCATTTTTGAAATTGGCCGCACACTGCGCGCCACCATGCCGGACATCACCACGATGCCGCAGCATTTCAAAAACAACGGCTACCACACGCGCAGCATCGGCAAGATCTACCACGTCGGCATCGACGATGAAGCCTCATGGACCGTGCCCGCAGCTCAAGGCCAGAAGCCGCGTCACAGCCCAGCCACGCAGCAAGCGGTCGCGAAGTTCATCGCCGATGCAAAGGCCAAGGGCATCACGCCACCGCAAAAGGGCAAAGGCAGTCGCAACTCCGCTGTGCCAGCGTTTGAGGCCGTCGATTGCGGCGATGATGACCTCCTCGATGGCGATTGTGCCACGCGTGCGATCGAACAGATCCGCGAGTATGCGAAGAACCCATCGCAGCCATTCTTCTTTGCCGTCGGCTTTGCGAATCCGCATGTGCCATGGATCTCGCCAAAGAAATACTGGGACCTCTACGACCGCTCGAAGCTGCCGTTGGCCACGAACAATTTCCTGCCCAAAGACGCGCCTGCTTTTGCCGCGACATCAGGTGCCGACTTCCGCTGGTATGCCGGTGTGCCTGAAGGGGAACTGCCCGAGCCCTTTGCGCGAGAGTGCCTGCACGGCTACTTCGCCGCCATCAGCTATGTCGATGCTCAGGTCGGCAGACTGCTCGCTGCGCTGGATGAGACCGGCCTAGCCAAGAACACCATCGTCGTCTTCTGGAGTGACCACGGCTACTACATGGGTGAGCACACCTGGTGGGGCGCGAAGCACAACAACTACGAAGGTGCCACGCGAAACTGCCTCATCGTCTCCCAGCCCGGCATGAAGCACGCGGGCGGCAGGACGGACGCACTCGCCCAATCTGTCGATCTCGCCCCCACGCTTGCCGATCTCTGCGGTCTGCCCGCAAATGAGGGCTTCCAAGGCCGCAGCCTCAAGCCCGTGCTCGAAGAGCCCACCTCCACCGTCAATGACGCCGCCTACAGTTGGTATCCGAAGGAAGGCTGGCTCGGTGTCGCCATGCGCACGGACAAGTGGCGCTACGTCGAGTGGACCAAGCCCGGCCAGGAGCCCGCCCGCGAGCTCTACAACATGGACCAAGATCCACAGAACAACCTCAATCTCGCCGACAAACCCGAGCACGCTCAAGTCGTCGAATCACTGAGCAAACGCCTGCGCGAAAAGTTCCCCGTGCAGGAGTTCAAGGCACCAACCGAGATGCCCAAAACCAAAAAGTCCCGCAAACAGAAATGACCGCCATGCGCCCGCTTCTTTTCCTCCTTTCGTTTGTCATTCTGCATTCGTCGTTCTCGGCGCAGCCGAACATGATCCTCTTCCTCGCGGATGATCTTGGCTATGGTGATCTTGGCAGCTTCGGGCATCCGATCATCAAGTCGCCAAACCTGGATGCCTTTGCGAAGCAGGGCGTGCGTTTGACGCAATGCTACTCCGGCAGCGCCGTGTGCAGTCCATCGCGCTCCGCTGTGCTCACGGGCCGCACGCCGCATCGCAATGGCGTGTACACCTGGATCGCTGAAGGTGCGGAGGTGCATCTGCGCACGAGTGAAAACATACTTCCAGAGCTGCTCAAGGGTGCGGGCTACACGACCTGCCACAGCGGCAAGTGGCACCTCAACGGCCTCTTTAACAACCCCGCCCAGCCGCAACCGAACGATCACGGCTACGACTGGTGGATGGCCACGCAAAACAACGCCGGACCATCGCACGAGAACCCGAACAACTTCGCCCGCAACGGTCAGCCCGTCGGGCAGATGCAGGGATACTCCGCCCCGCTCGTCGTCAGCGAAGCCATCACCTGGCTCAAAGAAAAGCGCGATGCCTCGAAGCCCTTCTTCCTCGCCGTGTGGACCCATGAGCCGCATTACCCGATCAAATCAGACCCCAAGTTTAAAGCGCTCTACCCCGACCTCACCGATGACATCCAGCGCGAGCATCACGCGAACGTCACGCAGATGGATCACGCCTTTGGCATGTTGATGAAGTCGCTCGATGAGCAAAAGTTGACCGACAGCACCTTCGTCTTCTTTACCTCCGACAACGGCCCCGAAGGCGATGGCATCAAATCGCCCGGTCGTGGCAGCAGCGGTGGTCTGCGTGGCCGCAAGCGTGACATGCACGAAGGCGGTATCCGCGTTCCTGGCATGGCTCGCTGGCCTGGAAAAATCGAAGCTGGCAGCACCTGTGAAGTGCCAGTGATCGGCAGTGACATCTTCCCCACCATGCTCGGCATCGCCGGAGTCAAGGTTTCCGGTGAGCGCACGCTCGATGGAGTCAATGTCCTCCCAGCTCTCGAAGGCAAGGTCACGAAGGTGGAGCGTCCGCAGCCGCTCTTCTGGCGTCTGCACATGGCTCCGAACATGAAGATCGCCATGAGGGTCGATGACTGGAAGATCCTCGCCAACGAAGCCCTCACCGAGTTCGAGCTCTACAATCTCAAAACCGACGAGAATGAGACCACCGACTTGAAGGAGAAGCAACCCGAACGATTCACCGCTTTGAAAGCCCAGCTCATTCAGCACAATGCCAGCATCGACGCCGAAGGCCCCGATTGGTGGAAGCGCCTGAGTCCCAATGGAGGCAAGCCCAAAGGTGCCGACGGAGCGAAGAAGAAAAGGAAGAAGGTTTGAGTCTCCGCCTCTTCAGATAGCTCAGCCATCACCGCTGCAATTCGAATCAGCATCGGGTCGTTTTCCGTGCCCTCATGATCCGCACCTCGCTCCTGCTCCTTTCGTCATTCACCATTCTGCATTCGTCATTGTGGGCGAAACCCAATGTCATCCTCTTCCTCGTCGATGACATGGGCTGGATGGACAGCGGGGCGTATGGCTCGAAGTATTACGAGACGCCGAACATCGACCGCTTTGCCACGCGGGCGATGCGCTTCACGAATGCCTACTCGCAGCCGCTGTGCTCGCCCACTCGGGCCTCGCTGCTCAGCGGGCAATACACTGCACGCCATGGCATCACGACTGCCAGCGGACATCAGCCGCCTCAGCCGGAGGGGCATGTGTTCTTGAAGGAAACCGCGCCGCCGAACGCGCCAATGCTCACGCCAGAGAGCAAGAACTACCTCGAACCGTCGCAAATCACGCTGGCGGAGGTGTTGAAGCAAAACGGCTACCGCACCGCGCACATCGGCAAGTGGCACCTCGGCCTCACGCCGCCGCATTGGCCCGAGCAGCAGGGCTTTGACGTGGCCTTTCACTGCCATCCCGATCCCGGGCCGCCCGGCGAGTATTTTTCACCCTACGGCGTGAAGCCCGATGGTGTCGCGAATGCCAAAAACAAGATCGGCACCATCACGGATGGCCCGGCGGGCGAATACATCGTCGATCGCCAGGCGGTGGAGGCGGTGAAATTCATTCAAGGGAGTCAAGGCGGGCCGTTCTTCCTCAATCTCTGGTGCTACGGCGTGCATGGACCGTGGGGACACAAAGAAGAATACACGAAGGCCTTTGCCGCGAAAAAAGATCCCACTGGCCGCCAAGGGAACCCCATCATGGCCTCCATGCTCAAAAGCGTGGATGAGTGCTTCGGTCGCATCCTCGATGAATTGGAGAAACAAGGCATCGCCGACAACACACTCGTCATTTTCACCTCCGACAACGGCGGCAACACGCACAGCAACACCATCGCCGAAGGCAAAAAGTCCGCCAACGAGGCCTGGCAGAAGTGGGCGGGCCTCCAGCCGCCCACGATGAACACACCGCTGCGCGATGGCAAAGGCACACTCTACGAAGGCGGCACCCGCGTGCCGCTGATGTGGTCCTACGCCGGAAAAATCGCGAAAGGCAGCACCAGCGAAATCGTCGTCGGCTGCATCGACATCTATCCCACGGTCATCGACTTGCTCGGCATCGCCAAACCGGAGAAGCAGGTCTTTGATGGCGTCAGTTACGCCAAAGTGCTGACGGGCGAAGGTCAGCTCGCCCGCATTGCTTACTTCAACTACCACCCGCATGCCGGTGCAAACAAAGCAGGCGGCGTCTGGGCACGCAGCGGCGACTTCAAGCTGCTGCGCTGGTTTGGCAATCCGAGCACGCACGAACTCTACAACCTCCGCGACGACTTCAGCGAAGCCAACGATCTCGCCACGAAGATGCCGGACAAAGTGAAGGAACTAGACGCGCTTATCGACGGCTTCCTCCATAACACTGGCGCGGCATATCCACGGCCCAATCCTGCCTACAAGCCTGTCGTTGCCAAAAAAACCGCGAAACTCGCCGATCCACTCGCTGGTTGGAAAGAACGCGGATGCAAAGCCACGATCACCGATGGCATCCTTAAAATGGAAGCCACAGGCAAGAGCAGCGCAGCCTTTCTCGGCCATGCGATGGCCAAGATGACCGGCCCGGCCACGATCAAGCTGCGCGTGCGCAGTCAATCTGGCGGTGCAGCGAAGATCGACAGCTTCCCCAACGGCTCCGCTGACGCGAACGGCATGGTTTCGCTGCCCTTCGAGGTCAAAACCGGCGATTGGCAGGACGTGCAGGTCCAAGTCACCTCGAACGCTTTGCTCGGCACTCTGCGAGTCTATCTCCCAGACAGCGACATCGACTCCATCGAGGTCGTGCCCGCGAAAGGCGGACCGATGAAGTTCGACTTTTAATCATCCACCCAATGAGGCCAGCCATTCCATTCGCTGCAAGCCTGGGAAGCATTGCCCGTTCTGCCTGAATGCGTCTCCTGCTATTCTTAGCCCTCTGCCCTTCGCTCTTTGCGGCAAAGCCGAACGTCCTCTTCATCATCTCGGATGACCTCACCTCCACGGCACTTGGCTGCTATGGAAACAAGGTGTGCAAAACACCGAACATCGACCGCCTCGCAGAGCGCGGGATGCGTTTCACACGCGCTCATTGCCAGGGGACGTATTGTGGTCCTTCACGAGCGTCGTTTCTCTCCGGCTACTATCCTCATGCCACGAGTGTGCAGGGCTACATCAGCCCGCGCGTGGCCATCGGCGATCGTGCGACGTGGCCGCAGCATTTCAAGAACGCGGGTTACTACTCCGCCCGCGTGAGCAAGATCTACCACATGGGCGTGCCCGGTGGGATCGAGGAGGGCAGTGATGGTGCGGATGACCCAGCATCATGGACAGAGCGCTTCAACAGCAAGGGGCCTGAATGGCAGGCACCCGGCATAGGTGAGACGCTGGAAAAGAATCCCGATGGCAAGAAGCCCGTCATGGGCGGCAACACCTTCGTCATCGTGGCCGCAGACGGCGGTGACATGGTTCACTCGGATGGCAAAACATCAGCGAAGGCCTGTGAACTCATTGAGCAGCACTCAAAGGAGCCCTTCTTTCTCGCGGTTGGTTTCGTGAGGCCGCATGTGCCTTTCGTCGCACCGAAAAAGTATTTCGACATGTATCCGCCCGAGCAGATGACGCTACCGGAGAAGGTGCCCGGCGACTGGGATGACATCCCGAAGCCCGGCATCAACTACAAGACGAGCGTGAACATGCAGATGGATGAAGTGCAGCAAAAGAAGGCCGTCTCTGGCTACTATGCCGCCGTGAGTTTCATGGACGCGCAGGTCGGCAAGGTGCTCGATGCGCTGGAGAAATCCGGTCAGGCGGACAACACAATCATCATCTTCACCAGCGACCACGGCTACCACCTCGGTGAACACGACTTCTGGGCCAAAGTGAGCCTGCGCGACGAATCCGCCCGCGTGCCGCTCATCATTAGCGTGCCCGGCAAAATGCCAGGTGTGAGCGATTCGCTCGTCGAACTGCTCGACCTCTACCCCACCACCGCGAAGCTCTGCGGTCTCGAAGTCCCCGCCCGTCTGCAAGGCAAGGACATCAGCCCCATTCTCGATGATCCGAAGGCAACAGTGCATGACACCGTCTTCAGCGTCGCCGGGACCAGCAAAGGTCTCATGCTCCGCGATGACCGCTGGGTCTTCATCCAATACACGGAAGACGCTTCCAAAGGCATCGAACTCTTCGACATGCAAAACGACCCGCAACAGTTCACCAACCTCGCCTCATCGCCCGAGCACGCCGCGACAGTGAAGGCATGGAAGGTGAAGATCACCGCCAAACTCGCGGCGATACGCGTGAACGACCTCCGTAATTGAATCCAACTCACCATGAAAACGATCCTCACCTTGCTCTGTCTCGTCTCCTCCGCGTTCGCTGGACCGACCATCGTCTATGTCTCCGAAAGCGGCGAAAAACGCATCGCCATCTGGTCGCTGGATGAATCGTCCGGTGAAATGACGCGAGTAGGAGAGGCACCGCTGCCCGGCGCGCCGGGCAGTCTCTCCTTCAGTCCGGATCGCAAACATCTTTATGCCTCCGTGCGTTCGGCAAAGCAGTTCGCGACGCTCGATGTCGATGCGAAGACCGGTACACTCACGAATCCAACCTTCGCAGATGCCGGATTCAATGCGGCCTACGTTTTCGCTGACAAAACGGGCCGCTGGCTGCTCGCTGCGTCCTACAGCGAGGGCGTCGTTGGATTGTCCGCGATCAAGAACGGCCGCGTCGAAGGTCTGCCTGTTGTCACGCTAGAAACCGGCATGAAAGCGCACTGCATCCAGGCCGATCCGGCGAACAAATTTGCCTTCGTGCCGCATGTGGGTGAGCTGAACAAGGTGGAGCAGCTTCGTTTTGATGCGCAGGCCGGAACACTCACGCGCAACACGCCGCCGCATCTCCCCGGCGGCGAGGGCGAAGGGCCGCGCCACATGCAATTTCACCCGAACGGCAAGTGGGCCTATTTCGTGAACGAGCAGGGCAAAAGCGTGACGCTCTGCGATTACGATGCTGCCAATGGCACACTCAAAGCCCGCCAAAGTGTGCCCACCGTGCCCGAAGACTGGCACACGAAAGGCTCCTGTGCCGACATTCACGTCAGCGCCGACGGTCGCTTCGTCTATGCCTCCAATCGCGGTCATGACAGCCTCGCCGTGTTCTCCGTGAATGAGCAAACCGGCGAATTGACCGGCCTCGGTCAGACGCCGACGGAAAAGACCCCGCGCTCCTTTTGCCTCACACCTGGCGATCAATTCGTCGTGTCCGCTGGCGAAGGATCACACAAGCTGATCGTGTTCCGTCGCAACGCCGAAACTGGCGCGCTCAAGCCGCTGAGGACTTACGATTGCGGTAAAGGCCCAGCGTGGTTGATGAGTGTGCGGTGGTAGTTTTGATTGCTCATCGAAATCCATTCACCGCCAATCAAGCTCGCCCCATCTGCCAGAGGATGAAGGCCATCTCTTCGGCGTTTTCGTGGAGGTGTTCGTAGCGGCCGGATTTACCGCCGTGTCCGGCTCCCATGTTGATCTTGAGAAGCAGGAGGTTTTCGTCCGTCTTCATCGTACGCAGCTTCGCGACCATCTTCGCCGGTTCCCAATAAGTGACGCGGGGGTCGTTCAGGCCGCCGGTGATCATCATGGGCGGGTAAGCTTTCGCGGTGATGTTGTCGTAGGGGCTGTAGCTGCGGATGAACTCAAAGGCGGCTTTGTCGGTGATGGGATTTCCCCACTCGGGCCACTCGCCGGGGGTGAGCGGCAGCTCGGTGTCGAGCATCGTGTTCAGCACATCGACGAAGGGCACATGGGCGACGACAGCACCGAAGAGTTCGGGCGCTTGATTCACCACGGCACCCATCAACTCGCCACCGGCGCTGCCGCCGCTGGCGGTGATGCGGCCTTTCGCGGTGTAGCCGCGCTCGATGAGTCCGCGCGCGGCATCGACGAAGTCGTTGAACGTGTTCGTGCGCTTCATGAGCTTGCCATCGAGATACCACTGGTAGCCGAGGTCATCGCCACCGCGGATGTGGGCGATGGCATAGGCGAAGCCGCGATCGACGAGCGAGAGACGGTTCGCAGAAAAGTCGGGCGGTGTGGCGCTGCCGTAGGCTCCGTAGGCGTAGAGGTGCAGCGGCTGGCTGCCGTCCTTTTTGAAGCCCTTCTTCGTGAGGATGGAAACGGGCACCTGCACGCCATCGCGGGCGGTGATCATGATGCGCTCGGTTTCATACTGGCTCGCATCGTAGCCGCTGGGGATCTGCTGGACCTTCAGCGTCTCCAGCCGCTTTTCGGCGACGTGGTAGTCGTAGTCCGTGGCGGGCGTGACCATGGACTCGTAGTCGATGCGCAGGGTGGTGACGGCGTATTCAGGATTGCTGCTAAGTCCGGCGGCGTAGCTCGGCTCAGGGAAAGCGATGCGCTCCGGCTTCAATGGTTCGTCGTAGCGGCGAATCTCGATCTGATCGAGCCCGTCGATGCGACCCTCAGTGACAAAGAAATCTTTGAAGAGGCCGAGGTCGGTCAGGTAGTGCCGGTCAGAGCCAGGAATGAGCGTTTTCCATTCGCCGGGCTTCTCGAGTGAGGCCGTGGCGATACGGAAGTTCACATGCTCGTCATTCGTGTGGATGAATAGCGTGCCGTCGCGGAGATCGACATCGTACTCGCGGCCGACTTTTCGTGGGCTGACAAGGATGGGTTCGGCGGTGGGATTGGCGGCAGGAACGAGGCGGACCTCGCTGGTGACTTGGTCGCCGGTGCCGATGATGATCCAGTCTTCCTGAGCGCTGATGTCGGCATCGCAACTGAAACCAATGTCGGGCTCCTTGTAGAGGAGTTTGGCCTTCTTGACGGGATCGCCGAGGCGGTGGTAGTGGATGTTGTCCGTGCGCCAGTTGTCATTGGCATAACCAAAGACGAGGCCCGCGCTATCCGCCGACCACACGAGACTGGAGAGCGTACCGGGGATGACATCGGGCAGCTCTTTGCCCGTGGTGAGATCGCGGAAATGCACCTCGAAGCGCTCGGAGCCATCATCGTCATACGCATAGGCCATGAGCTTGCCATTCGGACTGATGACGAGGTCACTGAGCTGGAAGTAGTCCTTCCCCTTCGCGAGTTCGTTTTGATCCAGAATGAGCTGCTCGTCACCTCCGGCGGCGGGCTTCCGGTAGTGGCGGCGATACTGCGAGCCTTTGGTAAAGGTGGACCAGTAGATCCAGTCGCCATCCTTTTGCGGCACGGAGCTGTCGTCTTCCTGGATGCGGCCCTTCATCTCCTCGAAAAGCGTTTCCACGAGTGGCTGTTGAGCCTTCATGTGCGCCTCGAAGTAGCGGTTCTCCGCTTTGAGGTAGGCGAGGATGTCCTTGTCTTTGATCTTGGGGTAACCAGGATCGCGCAGCCAGTGCCAGGGGTCCTCGATCGTGATACCGTGATGGGTGAACTGGAAAGGTCGCTGCTGGGCGACGGGAGCGGTGATCATAAGTGGGTTCGCAGGCTGACCCATGAGGCTGGCAGAGATGGCAAAAGCCATCGTGACGACCCATCCATGGGCTGGCATTAATTTCATAGAGTGGTCTCCCTTACCAGTCAGCCACCTCGATTCAATGACGAGCCTCTACTTCGTCTTCACGGTCTCTCTCGGCGGTGCATTGCCGAGTGTCGGCACGTCGGGGAGTTTCAGGGTGAAAAGATAGGCGATGATGTCCCAGCGTTGCTCGGGGGTGAGGGTGGGTTCAAAGCTGACCATCGGGGTGCCGTTCAGGCCGGTGGCGAGCACGCGGTAGATGTCCTGGGGGCGGTCCCCACAGCGAAGGTGGGGCTGGCGGAGGTCCGAGGGTTTGGCCGGGAAATTCCAGAGGTCTTTGAGGGCGGCGACGGCGGGGCCTTTGCCATCGGCGGTAGGGCCATGGCAGGCGGAGCAGTTCGTGACGAAGAGCGACTTCCCTTTCTCAGCATGAGCAGCGCTTTGCTTCGTGTCTTCGAGCCATGTGGGCGACTCGGGGAAGCTCATCGGTTCGGCGTAGTTTTCGGCTTTGCGCCATCGGCGGGAGAAGGACTTCACATACTCGATGACGGAAGTGACATCGTCGTCCGTGAGCTGCGAAAACATGCCCATCGCCGTGCCGGTGAGGCCATGTTTGATCGTGTGGCGGAGGTCATCGTCTGTCGGCAGGCTGCCGAAGGGCGTGGTTCGGAACTTGAACATGCCTTCGCGGAAGGAACGCGGCCTCGGATTCAGCGTGGGAGCCATCTCGCCATTGCCATCGCCGCGCGGGCCGTGGCAGACGATGCAGTTGCGCTCGAAGAGGTATTTGCCGTCCATGTAGCGGGTGAAGTCGAGTTTCGGCGGCTCGGCAGCGATGGCGGACGAGGCGACGAGAAGCAGGAGGGTGAGGAGGCGTTTCAACACGGAGGGTTGCGATGATACTCGCTTCGTCGGCACTGGCATTCACCGCATGTGGGGGAAGAGTGGGCCTGACTTGCGTGCGGGAAGCGTTTTCGACGGTGGCTGAGAAATGCATCCACCATCCAGACTGAGGGGGGGAGCGTGGTTTTGTGTAATCTCAGCCGACGAAAGCGGTGTCAGCTTGTGTGGTAGGTTCATCCCGTGATCTTATTAGCGCCTTCATGCATAAACTCGTCATCCTTTTGATCCTGCTGGCTTTCAGCGCGGCACACGCCGCCTCGACGGTAGGCACCACGCAGCCTGGGGTGTTTCGCCAGACGGATCTGGATGCGGGCGGTTGGCTCACGGGTTTTGCATCGCATTCATCGGGGCGACTGTATGCGCGGACGGATGTGGGCGGGGTGTATCGGAGTGATGATCAGGGCGCGAGCTGGCGGTTCCTCTCGGGCGAGATGAATTCCTCGGCGGGGTTGTTTGTGCAGGGGCTGGCGGTGGGGGAGGGCTCGGCGGACACGGTGTTTCAGGCGGTGGGCACGAGCTACACCTCGACGGATGCGAATCGCGGGCTGTGGCGCACGAGCGATGGTGGCGCGACATGGTCACAGGTGCTCAGTGGGGTGCTTTTTTCCGGCAATGACGATCTGCGCTGGCAGGGTGAGTGTCTGGCGATCACGCCGGGATCGGGCGATCAGGAAATCTTTGCCATCAGTCGCAAAAACGGCCTCTGGCGCAGCACGACAGGCGGCGGCGCGGGCACGTGGAGCAAGCAGGGCGGCACGTTGTTTGATGGCATGATCGGCCATGTGGTTCACATGCATGCATCGTTTCCAAATGACATCTTCGTCGGTGGAGTGAAGGACACGGGCACGAGTGCGCTCTACAAAGGCACGCGAGGTGTGGGTGGTGCGATCACCTGGGCAGCGGTGACGGTGAATGCGGCGACGACTTCCGTGACGCGGCTCGCGAGACTGCCGAGCGGTGTGATGGTTGCCGCTGTGCAGGACGGGACGAACAATCGCTTCTATAAATCGGACGCCACGGGAACGACGTGGACTAACATCACGACGACGGTGCTCGGCGGACTCACGGCGAATGGCCCCGTGGGCATGTGTCATGTGCTGCAGGATGGTGTGACGATCGTGTTGGGCTGGATCGGCGGGCCGACACGGAAAAGCACGAATGGCGGAACATCATGGAGCACGCTACCGCTCACAATCACCGGCACGCGACCTGCGGCGATGCTGACGAGCGACACAAGTCCCGGCTGGTCGCGTGGCTCGCTGCATCAAGATCCGCTCGATGCGAACCGCTGGTATCTGCCGAATGGTTTTGGTCCGTTCGTGAGCACCGATGCCGGATCGACCGTGAGCTACATGACACGCGGCATCGGTGAGGTGGTGACGTGGAAACCTTCGTGGCATCCGAATGATGCGCAGCGAGTCTATATGCCCGTGGCGGACTTGATCGGCTTCATTGCCACGGATGGCAGCGAGACGGGACTCGCCCCGCGAAATCCACGCCGCAGCCTGCCGGTGACATTTGGTAATGTGGGCATGACTTACGCCATCGAGGCGCTGGTGGGGCCGGTCGTCGGCAATGCCGCGCCGAAGGTGTATTTCGTCGGCGGGTCGTTCTTCGGGCCGAATGCAGGCCGTGCGTCCATCGTGACGACGAGTGATGATGGCTTGAATTGGTCGCTGGTGCATGTCGCGGGCGTCACGGGCACCGGTTTGCCTGCCGGCAGCGAGATCATCAGCGGATGCGTGGCTCCTGACGATGCCAATGAGATCCTCGTGGCCGTTCACGACACGGCGAACACGAACTCCGGCATCTACCGCAGCACGAATGGCGGCGTGGCGTTCACGAAATCAACCGGCGTGCCCGCAGGCGGAAACTGGGGCGATGAGTTCAGCCACTTCGTTTTCCTCGAAGCGGATGCGAGCAATGCCGCGCGACGTTTTGCATGGCTGAACGGTGTGGGTTTTCTCATCTCAAATGATCGCGGCGTGACGTGGGCCAGCGCGGGGCACTCCAGCGGCGGCCCCAGCAACACGAAGCTCTACGATTGGAACTCGTGGGGCTACTTCACCCGCGATCACGCCACGGGGCGATTGTGGTTCGGCGGCTTGAACGGCCATCTCGGCCTCGCCTACTCGACGAACAACGGCACGAACTGGACCTACCTCGACACCCCGTTTTCCAACACCGGCTTCTCCGAAGTGCGAACCATCGACGCCCACAACGGGCAGGTGCTGGTGTGCGCAAAACGCTTTGGCGATGCCTTTCTCAAAATCTACTACTCGAACGACAACGGCGCGGTCTGGCATGAATGCACGAAGCCCGGCCATCGCCTGCCGAATGCGACCTATGTGGCTTTGAACCCGCATCAGCCCGGCCACTTCTGGGTGGCCACCAACGGTCGCTCCTATGCCCGCTTCACGCCGGGAGCCTTCGGAGCCTGGCAGCAGCAAAGCTTCACCTCGCTCTCGCTGAATGATCCCGCGATCTCCGCCGCCACCGCCGATCCGGATGGCGATGGTCAGAGCAACAATTTCGAGTTCACCGCCGGTCTCTCGCCGCTCGATGCACAGTCACGCTTTCTTCAAACCATGCAAAACGTGCCCGGCCAGCCCGCACAGATGCGTCTGCAGATCGCCCCGCGTCTCACGGATCGCACCTACGTCATCGAAAGCAGCCCCACACTCGGCCTTTCCGCCAACTGGCAGCCCCTGACAAACTTCACCACGAGCGATGTCGGCAACGTCCGCACCATCACCGACCTCAGCGCGACCGGAGCGGCGAAGTTTTACCGCGTGCGGATCACGGGGCCGTGAGGGGGCAACGTGCTGCACATTAAAAAGTTCTCGCTCCGGCTTTCTCCTTCCCATCTCAAGCGCCAGCTGATAATTCTGTGGTTGAAACCCAAACCGGAGGACTCCATGAACCCAGAACAAATCAGGAAAGTCGTCATCCTCAATGTGGCCTTTTGGGCTGTAGCTATCGCTTTCCCGTTTGTGGCGAGGTTGCTGCCCACAGCGTCTGGAAGTCCGCCGAAGTTCTACGAGATGCTGATGCCGCTGATTCAGATCATGTTGGCCCTTGCAGCCACATTCATGGTCAAATCTGCGCTCTGCCGAGCCTCGGGTTCGGCAGGATGATGTCACCGGCTGCATTTTTCCTGTAATCCGTCCCAGCGGATGCGGTGGAAGGAGAGCATGAGTCGCTCTTTTGCCTGCCTGTTAGCCTTTTCATCCTTCATCTTCCCTCTGCTGGCCACGGCGCAGACGCACATGGCATGGGTCCCGCGGACGGATGTCGGCAGCCCAGGGAAGCGAAATTCGGCGGAGATGGCCTATGATGAGGTCCATGAGGTGACGCTTCTGTTTGGCGGTTACTTGGGAGCAACCAGTGGCACGCAGGTTTGGATGAATGACCTCTGGAATTACGATGGCGTGCAGTGGACGCAGATGACCGTCACGGGCACCCTGCCTCCGCCGATGTCAGGGGCATCCATGTGCTTCCATCCGGGGCTTCAGCGCACGTTGCTGCATGGCACCTCCGATGCGTATGTCGAGCAAATGATGTGGTCGTTCGTGTTCGATAGCGCGACCTCCGGGCATTGGCAGGTGGAGAGCACGGATGGTCCGGTCTGTGATCAGGTGGCCATGGTCTATGACTACAGTCGGCAGGTGCTCGTGCTCATGGGTGCGGGCTCCACGGTATATGTGCCGGGTGTGCAGACCTGGGAGTGGAACACGACCACGTGGACACGCAAAGCGGACGCACCGTATTCTCAATCTGACTACGCAGGGCGGCCGTTCCTTCCCTGTCTTGGCTATCATGCTGCTTCGGGCAAAATGTTGCTAGTCGATGATGAGGCGCTGCCCACAAGCGGGGCGAACGAGGTGAGCCGTGTCTTCGCTTTTGATGGCACGAGCTGGACTCTTCAAGCACTGACGAATGGCCTCGCACCGCCGCTGGGAGCGTATTTTCGCAACCGAGGCCGCAGGCTGGCCTACGATCCATCACGACAGAGGCTCGTGGCCGTGGATAGCACGTCGTCGTATGACTTTGATGGAACGTATTGGCGCACCTTTGGGCCATCGCTGAATTCACCCAATGGTCCTGGTCAGGCGAATGGGCTGACTCCGTTACGCGCTGCCTCGGTGGCCTTTGATAAGAAGCGAAACATCCTCGTGCGCTTCGGTGGTCAGGATGCGGTGTCGCTGGGAGCCAGCTACTCCTCGTATGAGGAGACATGGGAGCTGCGAAGGACGAACACCGCGATCGTGCTCGTGACTCCCGTCATCGGCATCCCGAACCCGTTCATCAAATGCGTGAATGACTCACTCCAACTCCATGTGCTGGTGGACATCGGCAATGGCCCCAGCACCCACACGGGCATCATTTATGAGTGGTTCAAAGATGGCCTGCCCGTGCCGCCCGCGCCGGGTCAGTCATGGCTGTATTTGAGGGACTTCCTCACCACCGCCGACACGGGTGTGTATCAGGCGAGGTGCACGGACACGTGGGGCAATCGTGTGGAGTCTGAGCTGCTGCCGGTGCATGTTTTTGATCAGGCACAGATCACGCAGCAGCCGCAGGGCCGCCGCCTGATCCCTGGAGAATCCTTTGCTCTGCAAGTGGCCTACAATTCGACTCTGCCCGTGACGGTGACCTGGAAAAAAGACAACGTCCTCATCCCTGGTGCGAACAGCCTTATCTACACGCGCAGCAATGTGACGCTGGCCGATGCGGGCGAGTATCGCGCCACGCTCCACAGCCTATGCTCCGAGCCCATCAGTCAGCCTGCCGTGATCAGTGTGGGGCCGCGCATCGTCACCGAGCCGAGCTTTCCTGCCAATCCAGGTGCTGGCACTGCACCCGTCACCATGACGGTCACGGGCGATGGCGCAGGCTCGCTGACGGGCACCTATCTCGTGGGTGCTGACCCCACGGAGCACGCATTGCGAGTCGCGCCAAATGATGTGGCCAATCCACGCCCGATGGCCTTCACCTGGCGCTTTGAGGGAACGCCGATCAGCAATGGCACGAAATACACGATCACCAGCACCAGCGTCACCAGCTCGCTGCAAATCAATCTGCCCGACTATGAAGACGAAGGCCGCTACGATTGCCTCGTCACCGATGCCAGCGGCCCCGCGTATGCAAAGATCACACAGCAGCGCGAGCTTTTGCTAAACCCACTCGCACCGCCTTACCTCACCGTGATGCAAGGGCGCGGCCCCGATCCGCGACGCGAGGCGGGCATGGTCTATGATAGCCTGCGCGGCAGGACGGTGCTCTTTGGCGGTGAGTGCTACGGCGTGAATCCGCGCTCTGGGAACGCCAATCCGCAACTCTATCAGTCGAACGACACCTTTGAATGGGACGGCCAAGTTTGGATCAAACGCAATCCCGCCACGCGACCACCCGCCATGACGAACTTCGGCATGGTCTATGACAGCTATCGTGGCCGCACGGTGCTCTTTGGCGGGCACAAATTCACGCCCCCCGATTTCATCAATGGCACGCAGGCGATCACCAATGATCTATGGGAATGGGACGGCGTGAACTGGGCACAAATCACGCCGCCCTCCCCTCCACCCGCACGCACATTGCCCGTGATGTGCTTCGACACGGTGCGTCGTGAGACCCTCATGATCGGTGGTAGCTCCTTTAATCCCGAACCCCTCGACTACTATGGCGCACGCAAGATTCTCTGGGCTTGGGATGGCACGCAGTGGACGCAGCGCGGCAGCCTCCCCAATGGCAATGCCGCGCCCTATGCAAGCGCTGGCAACACGTTCACCTTTGACGAGCAGCGCGGCGTCGCAGCGATGTTTGGTGCCTTTGGTGACAACGCAAACCCGGTGTGGGAATGGAACGGTGCTGCGTGGAGTCGTGTGCTGCCGCCGAATGACTATCGCATCACCAACTCAGGCACGGGCAACGCCCCCCCCTTCTACGATCCCGTGCGGCGCATGATCAGCATGAGCATCGTCGGCAACAACTTCTCACCCGGCTACGAGAACGGCACATCCTTCCTCGCGTGCTGGAATGGCAGCAGCTTCATCCGCGGCAGCACCAGCGTGATCGACGATGTGACAGGCATCCCGCCCGCCATCGGCGACCAAGTGCCCGACCCGAGTCGCGGTGACATGACCGTCTTTGATACCCGCCGCCGCTGCCTCGTCTGGTTCGACAACTTTGGCACGTTCCTCAACAGCGGCACGCCACCTTCCACCCGCGAGATGCACTTCAGCGCCAAGGCCAAGCCCGTTCATCTGCCTTTGGAGGTCTTCTTTTCGCCGAATCAAACCATCCAGATGCGTGTCATCAGCGCCGGGCAGAGGCCGCTTTCCTATCAGTGGTTCAAAGGCGCCACCTCGCTCATCGACGATGCCCAACTCGCCGAAGTCACCAGCGGCAGGCTCACCATCAACAACATCACCGCCGCCAATGCAGGCACCTACAGCCTGCGCATCACGAATGCGATGAACCAAGTCTTCACCCGCGACGTGCGGCTCAGTGTGCAGCCCGATGGCGTCGCCACCGCCGTGCAGGGCGCGGGCCTCGTCCTCAGCTGGCCTGGAGCCACCGGCATCCTCGAAACCGCCCCAGCTCCGAATGGTCCCTGGACTCCCATCTACGGCGTGTCACCGCCCTACAGCGTTGCCATGGATGAAGCGCGGCGGTTTTATCGTGTGCGGTATCAGTGATCTCATGCGGCGTGCGCATCCCGGGAGAGTGAAGCGGAAAAGTTTTTTGTAATCGCTGCTCGAAAAAGCGGTGGAAGGTAGGTGTGAGCACCTTAATTCCTTCCAAATCAAGCCTGTGCGCTGTTTTGCTGCTGCTGGCTTTGGCAACCCATTGTGAGGCCGTTCTGACGATCGAGGGAGCGACGGCGCAACTGGCCAATACGGATGACTTTCTGCTGGAGGCGGTGGCTGGCCGTGAGGCGGTGAACGCGTCCCTGGCCGTGCAACTCTTCAATCCTGCGGCGACAGGGGATGATGCGATCGAGGTGGAGTCCACATTTTCATTGGTGGAGTATGCCAGCGGCCTGCCGGTGTCTTTGCAGACTGTCCCGGTGGGGACGACGGTGGTGGTGACAAACACGTTCACCCTGGAGCATGGGGCGCGGCTCACGCTGCCCATGCCAGCGGCGCTGAGGCCAGCGGCGGCACTTGATTCGGCGCTGAGCTACCGCGTCGTCATTTCGGCGCGGTCGCGTGAGGTGGGCGGCGCGGTGTGGTCTGCGGCGACGGTTTATACCGGAGCGTGGCGGAAGTGGGTGCATTTCACCAACACGGTGGCGGATGATGCCTCGCTGAATGTGAAGGCTTACACCGGGGAGGCGCTGGCGACGGACAGGCAGATTTTGAAGTCGGTGGCGGGACAGGAGACGTTCACCGCAGCAGTGCCGGTGGTGCTGCACCGGTATGACATCGAGTCGCTGCCGCAGGCCGCAGCGCAGGTGCCGGTGACGTTTCAGCTAAAACTGGTGCAGGACGGGACGCTGACGGAGGTGCCGCTGGCGGTGCCGACGCTCACGGTGCAGCGCAGCCTGCTCGCCCGGCAGGCCGGGCCACCGGGGACGCCGCTGACGGATGCGTGGACGCAGACGCTGAATTTTGCCCCGGCAGCGGGCGGCGTGGTCCTGCCGACGGTAAATTACTGGCTGGAGGTGACGGTGTCGGCGGCGGAGCCGGATCTGACGCCGATCCCGGCGGTGCCTGCGGTGGTGACGACGGCGAAGAATCGCTTTTTGGTGCTCAGTGGTGCGCTGAGCTTCGGCGGGGTGCAGACGATCTTCACGGCGTTGGGGAATGATCCTTCACCGCCGATGCTGCTGAGCGGGGGCATTTACAGCACGCAACTGGCCGTGACACAGGGCACGGCCCAGGCAGCTCCGAACCGGCGTTATGGCGATGGGACGCTGCTGGATGTGACCTACGATCCCGCGAGTGGAAATGCGGTGGTGACGGGCGGCACACAAAACCTGACCACCACGGAGTCGGACATCATCGTGATCAATACCGTGCGCTTTGTGCGCGGGGTCATCCGAATGGATTTTTCCGGAGCTTTGCTGGAGAGCGGCGGAATCTTGTTTCCGGCGGGTTTCGGGGTTTCCACCGCGCAGCACTCACGCAGGCATCAGGCCGGGCTGACGCTGCTCCAGGAGCCGCTGGATAGCGGTCTGTGGCCGCTGCTTGGCACGAAGGTCTTCACGCCGCCTTCGGGGCAGTTTTATTATGCCTTTGGCGACCGCCTGCCACTGCGGTTTCGCACGTCGGCGATCATTTGGAAAATGAATGCGGGCACGCTGGAGTTCACCCAGGAGGCTGCGGGTGCTTCGGCGGCACCGGAACTGACGCGGCAGGCCCAGGAGGTGGCGCTGGCGGGCCTGGCGGCGCTGCCGGGGGCGCAAAATGCGGAGGCGCGTGCCAGCAATGATGCGTTTTTGAAAAACATCACGAATCAGCCGAAAGTCACGGTGAGCGTGGGGGCCAGCGGGCAGGCGCTGATGACGGTTTCGCTTAATTTGGGGCCAGGGCAGATGCAGACGCATTTTCCACAGGGCGTGACTCTGTCGTGGACGGACGGGGTCTTTCACATCGAGCAAAATGCGGTGCAGCCCCAGAGCTTCCTGACGGCGCAAAGTCCCGTCACCATCAGCTACAAGCGTGACTGTGATGTGGGTTGCGGCACGCTGGCCGGGGACGGGCAGTTTGTCTTCACGCCGACGAACTGGCAGTGGAAATTCACCGCAGACGGCGGGGTGAAGGCGGATGGCAGCATGCTGGCAGAGAGGCTGCGCTGGGGCACTACTCAGCTCTCGGGCGGCGGCTCGCCACCGGAGGGTGGCAGTGCGTATGCCATGCAGACGAGCCAGTGGAGCGCGGGTTCATTCCATGTGCCGGGGAGCTGGCTTTCTGGGGAGGCGGCACCGGGGCAGCGCCCGGAGGCCCTGCTGCTGAGCGGGGTGCTGGCGGATGGCAGCTTTGAGCGGCCAAACAGCACCGGCTACAGTGACGGGCTGGGAGACTATACGGGGCTGAACCTGCGGGTGGGCACACCGGGGGCGAAAACGGGCCGCAGCGTGCTGGCGGGCATCACGACGGCGGATTACGACCTGAAAGCACGCAGCAAATACTACGTCCGCGCCAGCGGTGTGACGGGCATTCATGAGGCCGTGGCGCTGACGCCGAGCACGCTCTTTTTATACGACTTTGAGGTGAACTTCGACGGCCTGCGGCTGGCCTACCGAGATGGCATCAATGTGGACTCGGAGACGGGCGGCTCGATCCATGTGGACAGCCCTGTGACGCCGCTGGCGGGCTTTGATCTGGCCTTCAAGCACATGCTCTTCAAGTGCCAGGGCCAGCCTTCGAGGCTGCAACTGGCCACGGAGGGCGAGGTGAAAACACTGGCCTACTGGGGCACCAACATCGTGCCCATCAGCGCAGAATTTGCGCAGCCGATCCCCGCCGTGGGCTGCGCGGGGGTGGATGATGGCTTCCTGCTGCTCTCCGTCTCGACGAGCTTCCCCAGTGTCACCACGCAGAAGCTGCACGCGACGCTGGGCTTCATGGCGAACGGGAACCTTGTGACCAAGGCAAACCCTCTTTCCGCCGGACTGGAAGTGGACGGGCGCTTCACGCTGCCGCCGAATCTCGAGGTGCTGGGAGCGGGAGGCGTGCCGTGGCAGGTCACGGTGGTGGGCAGCGCCTACCTGAACAATCCAGCTCCTGGTGACTACGGCGTGCCGCCGCTCACTCCGCCTGGCTTTGCAAGACCCGCGCAGGGCTTCCTGACCTTCCCGGCCACGATGAATCTGCCGTGGTTTCAGGACGCCAAGGTGCAGTTTCACGTCAGCGCCGGAGCCGGGGCCAATGCGAATAGCGTGATGCATATCATGGGCGGTTGGCCGGCAGACCCGAAAAAGGGCCATGGCAAAGGATGGCAGGAAAACGGGCAGAGCTACTTTACGGACAAGCACTTTGATCGCGACAACGTGGGTTTTGACACGCAGTTGGACGGCACCGCCACGGCCGTGACTGTGGACACCTACCGTGATCCACCGCAGGGGACGGAAAACCCCGCCTTCCTCGGAGATCCCTACCGCCCGCGTGCGGAGAAGCTGTGGCTGGACGTGGTGAACTTCGATTTTCCGCTGAAGTGGGAGACGGTGAAGCGGCGCTTTTCCTCCCAGGAGCAGAGGGCGGATCTGATCGTGATCGGTCAAGTTCACCGGCAGGTGAAATCCCTCACGCCGAGCACCACGGAGCTGACTTTTGGCGCACAGCTAGCCATCCCGCGCATCAATACCCAAAACCTCGTGGGTGAGGTCACGGAGGGCCTCACAGGCGCTTTGGCGAACGGCATCGCCGATGCGGCCACGGCTGCGCTGCCTCCGACTTTGCTGAACGACCTCATGGGCGGAATGGGAAAGCTCGATCAATTGCTCTCCGAGCGCTACGACGAGGTTCTCAGCGGGCCGCTGGCGGCTGAGGTGGATGCGATGTCATCCAACATCATCAACAGTGATCCTTCGCAAATCCCCGGTTTGAAAACAGAGCTGAAATCGCGCCTCAGCTCCATGCAGGCACCTGTGGCAGGAGCAGTGAGCAGCAGACTGGGGCAGGGCATGTCAGGCGTGGGCGCGGTGCGCTCGATGCTGTCAACGAGTGGCGGGAAGGAGTTCAATTTGGTGAGAGAACTGGTCAAGGCGCTGCTGCAAGGAAACGCCGGCGCGGCGGCGGTGGCAGATACGGCGCTGGCACAACTGCTGCCACAGATCTCCGACGACCTGGTTCAAGCGGATGAAACGCTCGATCGTGCCCTTCAGGCCATGAACACGGCGCAGGGCAGGCTGGGAAACCAGGTGTTTGCCGTTTTCCAGGAAACCAAGCCCGCGCTGGATGCCGCAGGGGATGCGGCGATAGATGACATCACCCTCGAGATGCAAAAGCCGGGCTGGGGACTGCTGTCCGTCTCAGCCCAGCAGGCACGGTTGCGGCGGCTGGTGCAGGAGCGGGTCATCGGTAGCACCATGGTGCCAAAGCTTCAGCTCATCGTGCGGCAGCATGTGCAGGACGCGAACGAGCTCTTCCGCGCGGCCTTGGACGATGTGCTAGGGCAGGTGAACCACCTCGTGCGCGGCGTGATCAAGCAAGCCGGCACCACTCTGGGCAACGAAATCCGCAACGAGGCGGTGGGGAAACTCGGTGAGGCTGGTGGCGGCAGCGAGGCAAAGGGCAAGCTGGCCGCCATCGACATCGAAGGCTATGCGCAGATCAACGACGAGTCTCTGCGGGTGCTCGACATCAACGGCAAATTCGAGTTCAACGTGCCGGACTCTCTCAGCCTGCAGGCGCACATGAGATACCAGGAGTACAACACGGACACGCCCGAGGCTGGCTGCCGCACGACGCGTGGAGAGAAGGCCGCCACGATTGAGATCAATGCCAAGGCAGAGTGTAACTGGGTCGGTGCGGCCCAGCGCACCGTGGTGTTCATCGGATCGAAGTTCACACTCCTCAACAGTGCCCCCGTGGGCTTCGACGGCACCTTTGGCTTCGAAGGCAGCGTCACGCTCGGGCCGGTGGCTGTGAAGAAGATCACCTTGACCGCAGGCTTTGGCAGCCTGGGCTCCGTGGACAGCACCTGGGCCTATCTGGGTGGGTTTGGACGTGGTGAATACGGTGGTCATGAGGCAGCCGCAGGGATCTTTCTGGGGCGCACCTGCGATCTGACGGTGCTGAAGATGGTCGATCCCTTTGTGGAGGTCTCGCTGAGCAAGGCCGGCTGGGAGCCTGGGAATCCGGTCACAGGGGTGTATTTTTATGGGGAGGCTTGGTTCCCGCTCAATGAGGTGTTTGGCATCCCGTCCACTTGCCTGCTCACTCTCAAAGCGGGTGGCGGCTCTGGCTTCTTCGGCTTTGTCAGCAAGGCGAATGTCAGCGGCCAGCCAACGGACCGCCTCTTCGTCGGCTGCAAGCAGGCCTACGGCGTGGAGGGCACCGTGCTGTGTGCGCTGGAGGCACGCGGCACCATCACGCTGCTCGGCAGCGTGGCGATCAACCTGCCGGACTTCCTCACGGCCACGGAGACGCCCAAGAGCATCTTTGAGCAGGTGGCCGATCCCGACATCATCCTCGGCGGCAGCTACATCATCCGTGGAGATGCCGATTTCTCGCTGACCTTCGGCTACTGCCCGGCCTGCATGGAACTCAGCAAGCATCTCGGCGTGACGTGGAAGCTGCCGAAGTCACTCTCCTTTGATTTCTGAACCTTATGAAACGCCTTTTTTGCCTCCTTATCGGTCTCGGGTTCATCAGTGGCTCGCCTGAGCTGCCTGCCCAGACCATCCCGGACTCCCTGCTCACGGCCGCCACGGTCACCACAGACGCCGCTGGCCGCTCCTGGGCCTATGTGGCCATCTCCCCGGAAAACACCACCGTGCTGCGAGGCCGGTCACTGGCTGTTTATCTGAAAAATGGCCTTCCCGCTGATCCCGGCACCTTCACCGCCATGGGCCGGATTTCCGCCGAGCTGGAGGCGAGCCTGATGGGCGTCTTTTTGGAGCGTGGCAGGCAGTTGGGAGAAAACCTCGCCGAGCTGGATGCGGTGCTCTACGACCTCTACCGCACGCGGGGCGCTACCAAGAACACCCTCTCCTCCAATCTTCCCACGCCGCCAAAACCCGCGCTGGCAGACATGCTCAGCAGCCTGCTTAACCGTGCCGTGGGAGATGCTGATACCTACAACGCCCTGCGGATGCTGGGGCAGGCGCACCCCTCGGTGAGAATGGCTCTCGGGGAAGCATGGGCCGCGCCTCTTACCGCCGCGCCCGGCCAGCCGGTGACTCTGGAGGTGCGTGAGTGGACCACTGCGGGAGATGCCGGTGTGGTGGCACGTCTCACCGTGACCGCCGGTCAGCCCATCGTGCTGCCCGCGCCTGGCCCGCCGGTGCAGGTCACAGACCTCTCTCCCCAAGGTGATCTAAACATCAAACTGCACTGGGACCAGGGTGATAGCCTGCGCCGTCAGTCCCCCCTTAGCCGCGGCTTCCACGTCTGGCGTGTGACCCGCGCCTTTGCCACCGCGCAGGGGGTGGAAAGCACCGCCCCCAGTCTGCTCCAGCTCAAGTCATGGCTCACCGCTGGGACGGCTGTGCTCAGCACAGAGAAGCCCATCATTGCCAAAAAAAACCTCACCAGCGCAGGCGCTGCTTATTTCTTCACCGACGATGGCAATCGCTACCGCAAAAACGCCCTCGGAGAGAATGTGGACGTGCCTTTCCAGGAAGGCGCGGAATACACCTACTTCGTCACCAGCGTGGACATCCTGGGCCGCGACGGGCCGCCCTCGCTCCCAGGGCACGGCATCGTCTGCCGCACCCTGCCGCCGCCCGTGCCTGGCAGCCTGCGTGTGGTGAATGACTGGACGCCCGGCACGGACCTGAACGTCGCCAACGGCACCCAGACCATCCTTTTCTCCTGGAAGGCCAACACGAACACCGCACGGGACGTGACCACCTTTTACGAAGTCTATCGCGGAACCGATCTCCGGGAGCTCGGCAGCATCGGGGCCAAGGCCGCGCTGAACGCGGCAGGCCCCATCGCCCCAGGACAACTGCATCAGGTGGATGGTGCCCAGATGGCGTATTTGGACAACGATCCAACCGTCTCCAGCAGGGCCTTTGGCGAGACGCTGTGGTACTCCGTGCGGGCCGTCCACATCTCCCCCTGCGGGCCGATCAAATCCGACTTCGCCCCGCCCGTGATGGTGGCCCGACGTCAGCGTGAGGGACCGCCCCCACCCACCGGCATCGTGGATATGAACTGCCCGCGTGCCTCCGTAATCGTCGCCTCCCAGCAGGTCGCTTTTGATCCGGGGCCGCCGGTCAATGACGGCCTCGTCCGTGTGCGCCTGCTCTGCCAGCGGCTCGATAGTGGCATCGCCCACGCTGACCTCTCGGTGAGCATCGGAAATGTGGTGACCGATCTGGGGCAGCACCTCTTTCCAGCGGAGGGAAACGTGGTCGCGGCGGATTTTTCCTTTCCTCTCAGCACCCTCGCCGGCCAGACCGTGACCGCCTACTGCCAGAGCACCAGCCACGCCGGACCGAGGAGCAATCCCAAGGCCGTCGTCATCACCAACATCACCGGCGAAGGGCGCAATGAAGTCACCTTTCACACACGCACCCTGAGCGACTCCGATCTCATCCCCGGAGAGGCCTTTTCGGATGAGCTGCTGGAAGCCCCCGTCAGTGCCCCGGCGGCCGCCACGCCGGAGGGCACCGGCTTGGTCATCAATCTGGCCCTGCTCAATGGCCGCACCGTCGTCATCCAGACCGCAGCCGGTGGCGGCACTTTCAGCAACTGGACGCGGCGCGGTCACGCCATCGTGCGGGATGGCACGGCCTATTTCTCCATGCCCGCCGTGGAGGAAGGGCAGCAGCAGCCTGCGCTTTCCGGGCGGGTCTTTGCCGTGCGGGAGTTTGGCCCGGCGGGCTGCTACGATCTGGCCTTCAACCCCGGCACAGGCCAGGCCGGGCGGCTGAACGTGACCGTCTTCACCACGCCCCGCACGGCGGAGTATCGGCTCTTCCGCCGCATCGACGAGGGGCCCTACACCCTCGTCGGCCAGGGTGGGGCGCTCTACGCGGCCTCCAATCCCGTCAATGCCGTGCGCCGTGAGGACGAGGCGCTGCCGCTGACGGATTGCACGATCTGCTATTATGCCCAGACGCTCGACCGGGACGGCAATGGCTCCGCGCTGGTGCGGCTGGACCCCTGCGTGGAGCGCCGCATGCCCGTACTACCCAAAGTGCGCCTCAGCCCGCCGGAAGCCACCGGCACCCAGGCCGCGCCGAAGATGAAACTCACCTGGATGTGCCCGCCCGCCGGGGTGCAGCGCTTTTTGATCAGCGTGAAAACCCGTGGCAACGCCACCGTCCAGTCACCACTGGCTCCAGGGTCCAGCATCTCCCTCTACGCCACCTTGCCCCCCCTTTCTGACCGCGTGCTCAGCTACATCAGCGGCGGTGACGTGCAGGAAAAGGCCACCCCCACGACACAGGCCGCCACACCCGGCCCCAGCAACAACGACGGCGGCCTCTCCGCCCTGAACCTGGCCTCCGGAAATTTGGTGTATTACAAAAAACTGGTCAAAACCCAGACCTTCGTCACCCCGCCCATCGGCAACGGCCTGCCCGCCAATCCACCCTTCACCGCCG
>NZ_JBILYB010000167.1:0-12309 GCF_044378005.1 Prosthecobacter sp. | reverse complement strand
TGTCCCCCGGACTCTTCTGAGCCCAGGAAGTCTTGGCGATGTAAAAAACGCCGGTGGAAGCGGCGACGGACTGGGTGAGGAAGCTGCGGCGGTTGGTCATGGCAGAGCAAAGAACGCAGCTCAACAGACGGGACATGCATTTACTGATGACATCTCACTGCTTCACCTCCATCTGACGCGTCCCATTCATGTCCACGACTCCTGATCCCAACCTCCGCCCCTGGCTGGTGCGCATCCCTGAAATCTTTGAGGGGATCGCCGAGGACATCCTCAAGCGCTTCGGAGCCACCTCGATCACGCGCCTCGGGCTAGATTTTTACTCCATCAAGACCGCGACGCCGAAGCTGATCCAGACGTCTGAAGCGGCGAAGTTTGCCCGCTGGAATCTGCCGCTGGACCACTCCTGGCCCTGCAACGCGCAGAAGATGGACGGCTTCATCGAAAAGGCCGCGCAGACGCTGCTGAAGAAGTTTGGCGAGCGCGCGCCCCAGGCCATCTACATCGGCCTGCTGAACCCGACCTCGCCGGACAAATACTATCGCAGCCTCGCCTCGAACCTGCGCGGGCGGGTGATCACGCTCTTCCCGAAGTCCGCCGTCGCCACGGTGGAAGATCAGGACCCGACGAAGGCCACGCTCTTCTGCCTCGTCGGCAAAGAAGGGCTGTTTTGTGGGATGCAAAGCCCGCGTCTCTCGAACGGCCTCTACCCTGGTGGCAGCAAGTACATTGATCAGGACTCACCGGACATCATCAGCCGCGCCGGGGCCAAGATCGCCGAAGCGCTGCACTACCTGCTGATGCATCATCCGGTGATGCCGAAGGGCAGCCACTGGCTGGAGCTCGGCGCCTGCCCCGGCGGCATGACCTCCGAGCTGCTGGCGCGTGAGCAGCGAGTGACGGCCATTGATAAAGCCCCGCTGGACAAGCGCCTGCACGGCAAGCCCGGCCTGAAGTTTGTCCATGCCGATGTCGCCACCTTCGAGCCGCCTCCGGGCACGAGTTACGATGCGCTGCTCTCCGACCTCAACGGCCCGCCCGAGGAATCCATGGACCATGTGCTGCGTCTCTCCAAATGGCTGCGCAAGCACGGGCTGGTGGTCTTCACCCTCAAAGTGCCGCGTGTGGACACGGTGGATGAACCCTGCGGCTTCTTCCGCCGCATCGTCGAGACGGCGACGGAAGGTGGGCTGCGGCTCTTTGCGCAGACGCACCTCACTTACAATCGCCACGAGTTCACGCTCTTCTTCTCGAAGGCTTGAGTCGGGAGTGATCAGCGTTGGAGTTCACCTTCGGGTGGCAGTTCCTTCCCCCGCCGGTATTCGCCATTGTAGCGGCGGTGGAGGTCATCCTCCGTCCACATCTGGCGGTCGGGGCCGGCGCTGCGGAGATCGATGCGGCTGCGCTCGCTGACGTGGAAGAAGAGAGGCGTCTGCCAGCGGTCCACGATCTGACCCTGGGCATTGAAGCAGGGATGGGAGTCGGGCAGGAAGCGGAGCTGGTCGCGATTTTTGCCACGAAGGGCGGCGGCGAATTCTTCATTGGCTCCGAGTCGGAAGGGGGAGTCACCTTTGATGAGGAGGGTGAGATTGCTGAAGGCGTGGGCCATGCTGCTGAGGTCGTCCTCGGGGCGTGTGCCGGGCTGGGCGTAGTCTTTGAGGATGACCTCGCCGGGCAGGGGATCGACGGGCGGGAGGAGCCGGGGATCAGCGGGGCGGGAGGGAGCGGTGAGGATGGGAGCAGGGGGCCTTTTCCAGACGGTCTCCCGGACAATGTAGGCGACCAGCAGCAACGCGGCGAGAGTCAAGGCGCGTGCGGACAGGCGGCGGAAGGGCGAGGGGTGAACCATGAAGGGCGCGGGGAGTTTAGCGGGGAAGGGGAGCCTTTGCCAAGCCCAGAGGCAAATAACGGTGGAGGAGATGCTTCCAAATAGGCACAAGAATTTCTCGCGGAGTGGGGGCTTCTTTGCCATCACTGGAAGCACCACCATGTCCACCAACTCCCTGCCACCGCTCCGCAGTCCGCTTGACCTCGAACGCCTCATCGAATTCGAGTTTGTGCGTGCCACGGAGAATGCCGCGCTGCGCTCCCTGCAATGGCTGGGACGTGGTGAAAAAGAGCTGGCGGATGCCGCGGCATGCAGCGCGATCTATGGCGTCTTCGACATCCTGGATGTGTGCGGCACGGTGGTGATCGGCGAAGGCATCAAGGACAACGCGCCGGGGATCTTTGTGGGCGAGCATCTGGGAACCTGGAAGCCGGGCTCTCCGCGCTTCGACATCGCGCTGGATCCCATCGATGGGACGACGAACATCGCCAAGGGCTCGCCGAACAGCATTTCATGCATCGCCGCCGCGCAGGTGGCCGAGGGGGCGGAGTGCGCGATGAAGCACATCCCGAGTTTTTACTGTCACAAGCTGGCCTACGGTCCGGCGGTGAAGAAGGCGCTGAAGAGCGAGGGCGACCGCTCGATGCTGGACCTGCCGTTGAAGGACGTGATCGAGTTTGTGGCCAAGGCGCTGGACAAGCATGTGCGTGACGTGGTGGTGGTGACGATGGATCGTCCGCGTCATGCGGACATCATCAAGCAGGTCCGTGCCACGGGTGCCGCGCTACGCATGATCACGGATGGGGACATCACCGCCGCTGTGGCGCCGTCTTTGCAGGAGTCCGGCGTCGATCTTTATGTGGGCATGGGTGGCAGTCCAGAAGCGGTGCTCACGGCGGCGGCCCTGAAGTGCCTCGGGGGCGATATGGATGTGCGAATGTGGTTCCACAATGAAGAGCACCGGGCCGAAGTGGCGGCGCAGGTGAGTGCGGAGGAAATGACCCGCATTTACCGCAGTGATGATCTGGTGCCTGGGGAGAGCGCTCTCTTTTGCGCCACGGGCATCAGTGACAGTCCGCTGCTGCCCGGCGTGCGCACCATCGGTCATCGGGTGGAGACGCACAGCATCCTGATGCGTGCCCGCAGTGGCACGGTGCGGCGCATCCATGCCAGCCATGATCTGGACAAAAAGATCGTGCCGATCCGCCATGCCTGAGGTGGAAGTTGCCAAAAAAAGGTTAGGGCTGCCACATTTAAGGGCATATTCTCCAGACAGTCATAAGACCACCTCCAGTGGGGGGGCTGTCTGGTAACTTCAACTCCGCACCACTCATGAGAACACGCCTAACCTTCTTCCTCGCTTTGTGTGCTGCACTGGGCTCGCCTGTCATGGCGCAGTTCAACGGCACAGACGCCTTCACCACCAGCAGCAAGAATGCCGCCCTCTGGGGGGCGGACATCCAGAGCGGCTCCGGCCTGCTCACCCAGTCAGGCGGTGTGCTGCGCCATTCGAGCACCGGTGGGACGGATGATGACGTGATGCTCTGGCCCTGGCTCGGCGGGCTGGGGGCACTGGACAGCAGTTGGAGCGTGCAGTTGGACGTGATGGTGCCGGTGATCACACTCGGCGATGGTTACAGGGCGGTCGGCATGGGCATTGGTGTGCGTAATAGCGAGGATGACAGCCAGCACTTCACCGTGGCGCTGGAGAATGAGCGCTCCACTGGGGATCCGCAGAAGCATCAATATGTCTGCGCCGTGGACTACAATAATGACACCACGGAGACCGGTGTCACCTCCGGCGGCACGGTGGGTGCGGTGCGCATCTCGTGGAATGCTGGCACGCAGGTGCTCTCGGCTCAATATGATGCGGATGGCCCGGTGAATGGCTATGCGTGGACGACCTTCGCCTCCTTCAATCCGCTGGAAGGCTGGGGTATGGATGTGACAGGTGACTTGGAAATCTATGTCGGCGGATACTCCGAGTTCACGGCGGTCAGCATCGCGCAGAATGTGCGCGCCGATAACTTCAAAGTCAGCATGGAGGCGCTGGCGAATCTGGGCGGTGGGGACAACTTTGAGGACAATGTGAGGAGCCCTGCACGCTGGGGTGCCGGTATGAGTGAGTCGAATAATGCGCTGACAGAAGTCAATGAGCGTCTCGAATACACGAAGACAGACATCCTCGACGGTTGGGCAGGCATACCATGGATCGCAAACTCTGGCAGCTACACGGAGGACTGGGAGGCTGTGGTGGATGTGCATGTGGGAGATGTGGCCCTGCCTGTGGCTGAGGATGATCTGCGGATCTTGATGGATGCGCGTGTCGGCGGTCAGTCGGTATGGATCGAGCTGGGGCTAAAAAACACCGGAGGGGTGACCTCCCGCAAGTTTCGCTGGGCCAATGAGGGCGCAGGCGCTGGTGGCGGTGAAGTGATCACCGCAGCTGTGGATGCCTCACTGCGACTGGCCTTTGATGCGGAAGATAAGACAGTGGGCTGCTACTTCGATGCGGATGGAGGTGCTAATGGTTATGTCTGGACTCTGCTGGGGACGCTGGATGTGGATGCGCCGGGGACGAACTGGGCACTCGATGCGGATTCTCGTTTCAACATCTCCGTCGGTGGAGAGTCCATGGGGGTCGTCGTTCCCTCAGGGCTTGCTTTTGCGGATAATTTCCAGTTCTCCAGCCCGCTAGCGCCAGCCATCGTGGGATCACCGAGCGGCTTCGACCTCTTCACAGCCGCCGCCAAGGACCCCGTGAAGTGGGGGGAGGAATTTAGCGATGGCGACGCCGAGCTCAGCCAGTCCGGCGATGGCGTGCTGCGCTTCACGGCGGCTGGGGGGACGAGTGACGACTTCAGGGCGCGCCCCTGGATCGGTGACGCCCCCTTTGCCACGAACTGGAGCATTCAGACCGACGTGCATGTGCCTTACATCCCCCTCGCGCCCGGGCATACGGCGGTGGGCATGGGGCTCGCCATCCTGAACAGTGCCGACGAGTCGGATAACTTCTCCTCCCAGTTGGAGAACTACCGCACCACCGGCCAGCCGCAGCAGTTTCATTTCCTGAATGCCATCGACACCAATGGAGTCGGGGCGGAGACCTTTTCCTCGGCGTCCAGTAGTCACGCCGCAGTTCGCATCGCATGGAATGCAGCCACGAAGACGCTCACTGCGGAGTGCGATGACGACGGCCCTGCTGGCGGCTACCAATGGCGGGTGTTCAAGAGCTTCAATCCCACACTGGCAGGCTGGGACATGACAAGCAGCCACCGCTTCAGGCTCTTCATCGTCGGCAACGCCGAACTCACCCCAGTCACCCTCGGGCACAATGTCTATGCGGACAACTTCTACACCTTCGGCGTCACCCAGCCGCCAGCGCCACCCGTGGCAAAGACCCTCGCGGCGAGCGCCATCACCCACAGCACTGCCACGCTGAATGGCAGCGCCAATGCCAAGGGCACCCCGCGCAATGTCTTCTTCGACTACGGCCTCACCGCTGCCCTCGGCACCACCATCGCGGCCACTCCGGGGGTCGTTTCTGGTTCGGCGGACACGCCCGTCAGCGCCTCCCTCACAGACCTGCTGCCGCACACGAAGTATCATTACCGGCTCCGCGCCAGCGGGGCGCTCGGCACTGCCACGGGCAGCACCATGACCTTCACCACCGCCAATCGCACGCCCGTGGCCACGGGTGAGATCATCCCCGTGCTCCCCGGGGCCACCGTGTTGCTGCACATCTTGATGAATGACAACGATCCCGATGGTGATGCGCTCAGCGTGGCCTCCTTCACCGCCCTCTCTCCCGCCTCGGCGGGCAAGCTGGTCAAGCAGGGCTCCGGCCTCCTCTTCACTGCCTCCAACACCTTCACCGGCGCCAGCTTCAACTACGTTGCCAAGGACCCCCTCGGCAGCACCTCCGCTTCCGTCACCGTGAACCTCAGCCCCGGTAGCTGTTCCATCGACCCCACTACGCTCAGTCTCTCCGCAGGAGGCGCCAGCTACGACATCGCCGTCACTGCCACATGAGCCTGGTCTGCCATCAAGACCCTGCCCTGGATCAGTGTCTCACCGCTCTCTGGCACCGACGATGGCACCGTCACTGTCACTTTGTTAGGCAATAACGCCCTCACTGAACGCAGCGGCACCGTCATCATCGGCGGCGTCACCCACACCGTCACTCAGGACCCGGCCCTCGCGCCAGAGCTGTCCATGCCGGGGATCATCCCCGAGGGCATCGTCGGAGGGCTTTATCAGCTCAGCATCCCCACCACGCACTTCCCCGCCATCTACGTCGTCACCAAGATGCCACCCGGCCTCAGCATCGACAGCAACACCGGCCTCATCAGCGGCATCCCCACCAAGGACGGCACCTATCCCGTCACCATCAAAGCGGGCAACAAGGCAGGCAACTCCACAACCAACCTCAGCTTTAGCATCCTCATCAAGCCCATCCATTCAGGCATCGTCGGCAACTTCATCGGGTGGGTAGAGCGCCACCCCGGCTTCAATGGCGGCCTCGGCTCCCGCCTGGAGATGATGATCACCAGCACCGGCGGCGTCACCGGCAAGCTCATCACCGGTGTCGTCCCTGTGCCACTCAAAGGGCAGTTGGAGACCGATGTCGCCTCCCCGCTCGGTGCCACTCTCCAGATGAACGTCCCGCGCTCCGGGGGACTTCCACCCATCGTGCTCGATCTTATCCTCACCGGCACCACCCATTCCGTCACCGGCACACTCCAAGAGCCCATGGTGGATAGCGTCGCCGTCGAAGCTTGGCACAATCCCTGGAGCACGCTGAACAAAGTCGGCCCCTACTTCCGCAAACTGCACACCTTTGGTCTGGAGAATCAAGACCCCGACCCCAGCCTGCCCCAGGGAGACGGATTCGGCTCATGGAGCACCGTGGGGGAAACCACCGGCATGCTCACCACCGCAGGTCGCCTCCCCGACGGCGGCACCTTCACCTCCGGCGGCTTCATCGGCAAACAGGGGCAGATTCTCATCTACCAGCCGCTATATACAAACAAAGGCACGCTGCTCGGCAGTCTCCTGCATTCTCCACCTGACATCCCACCAGCGGACAACGGAATCAACGGCAGCCTCACTTGGAATAAACCCTCCGCCGATCCCACCAAGGACAAGGTGTACCCCGACGGATTCGCCTCATTCACTCTCTTGGTGACCGGTGGTGCCTATGTCCCGCCTGCTCCCAGCGATGTCGTAATGGGCCTGCCGGACGATACCTCTGAAAATGCGCGGCTCTTCTTCACCTCTGGCGGTCTTGATACCGAGGCTGCCGAGTTCGATCTCACTCTCAAACTCTACAATCCTGGGTCTGCTCTCGTGAACAAAGCCGACATCCCCCCGCACCCGAACATGGTCAAGATGCCCGTGCTGGATGCCGTCAAAGGCCTCTTCAGTGGCGACTTCATCCTCACTGGAGCTACGCCCGCGGAGAACCGCAAAGTGCCTTACCAGGGGCAGATCGTCACTCCGCCCATGGGGCTGAAGCGGGGCTACGGCTTCTTCCTCCGACCTGAGGTCAGCGCCGCCAGCTCTCAGAAGCTCTCCGGACGCGTCAGGCTTGAGGAAAACATGGGCCCATGACACCCCGGAAGGGCTGGGGACCCTCCTCAAAAGCTGAAGCTCAAGGGACTGCCCTGGATTTGGTGCGCACCTGTTAGGTAGGTCATGGCCCGCAAACCCCACTCCCTGCCCAAGTCTGAACTCGTACGCTAGTGCCCCGGGTTTCCAACTCGGGGGCGGGCTAATCAACGAACATGAACTCATTCGAGAGCATGAGGACTTGGGCGAGCTGCTGCCAGGGATTGAGGCTGGATTTGGGCTGCGCGGAGAAGTCTTTTTCGGCGTCCCAGGTGTCGGGGGTGGGCGGGCCGCCGGCTCCTGTGGTGTGGACGGTGGGGGTGAGCTTCGGGGACCAGAGGAATTGGTCGCTGTTCAGGCCGTCGGCGATATCGACGATGAAATCGAGGGTGTCGCCGGTCTGGAAGGCGAGGTCGGTGAGGCTGAAGTCGGCTTTGGCGCCGAGGAGCTTGGCATCACGCAGTTTGCCGAGGCGGGAGTGGCTGAGGAAGGCGCGGATGCCATCACCGACTTCGGGTTCGTGGATGAGGGTGGAGGTGAGGTCGTAGTGTCCGGTGGCGGGGGCGATCCAGCGGCGGATGACGGCGTGCTTGCGGGTGTTTCCGGGATGGCCGCCGCTGGAAGTGAGCTGAGCCCAGCCGAGTTCTTGGTTGGGCCAGTCGGCGGCTCCCTGCCAGGCGCTGCCGGTGAAGTGGGGCATGGGGGTGAAGGTTTTGACCCGGCCTGCGGCTTCATCCCATTCGCCGTAGCCGTAGTGCCAGGACTTGGTGTGGTCTGCCTCGACGATGACGGGGGCGCTGTCTTCCTGGACGAAGCTGAGGGCGGAGGTGAGCTCGGTAGAGGTGGGGGGACGCTGGAAGAGTTTTTGGTAGATGAAGCGGAGGCGGGCTTCGGGGGAGGCGGCGGTGGTGGTGGCGTTTTGGATGAGTGACTTCGCCTGCTGGACGACGAAGGGGTGGTTCATCCCGAAGAGGGCCTGCTGGGGGACGGTGGTCTCGGTACGCTGAGGGATGGAGAGGTCGGGATTGGCGAAGTCGAAGGTGCGCATGACGGCCGGGACGTTTTCGCGATCGACGAGGGCGTAGAGGGTGCGGCGGGTGTTGCTGCTGGCGAAGAGGGCCTCTGGGCGGCCACCGATGCGGAGGTTCAGCCGACCTGCGGCGGCGAGCCAGGCGTCCCGCGCTTCTTCAAAGCTGAGGCGGTGCGGGGTCATGCGGCCGAGGAGGCGGTTGTCGGGGTCAGCGGAGAATGAGTTTCCCGACTCGTTGTCTGAACGAGATGGAATGCTAGATCGACGGTAGGCCTCAGACATGAGGATGAGCCGGTGCATGGCTTTGAGGCTCCAGCCGGAGTCGATGAGGCGCTGGGCGAGCCAGTCCAGCAGCTCGGGATGGGTGGGCGGGCTGCCTTGTTTGCCAAAGTCGCTGGGGGTGGCGACAAGGCCGCGCCCGAAGTGGTGCTGCCAGAGGCGGTTCACCATGACGCGGGCGGTGAGGGGATTTCGGGGGGAGATGATGGCGTGGGCGAGTTCGAGGCGTCCGCTGCCCTGGGTGAAGGGGGCTTGTTTGCCAAAGAGGCTGAGATACTGCCGGGGGACGGTGTCGCCTTTGGTGAGGGGATTTCCCCGGATGAAGACGCGCGGGGAGCTGGGCTGGGGGCGGTCTGTGAGGATGGTGGCGTGGCCGGGAGCGGTGGACTTTTTCAGGAGGTGGCGGTCCACGTCTCCCTGTGCTTTCCAAAGCTCGGTGACGACGCCGATGGGGAAGTACATCTCGTTATTGGCGATGTGCTCGTCGGGGACGAAGCAGGGGGAGTCGGGTCGGCGGAGGACTTCGTCGGTGGGAGTGATGCCGGGGTTGTTGGCGAGCCAAGCGGTCCAGCGGTGGACGATGTAGGGGTTGAGGTCCTTTTCATCGAGGAGCTGGCCGAAGACTTCTTCGGGATACTTGGAGAGTTCCTTTTGTGCGGCGATGTAGTCGGCGGCGCGTGCGCGGCTGCGAGCCATCTGCTCCTCGCGGCGCTTGGTCATGAGCTCGCGGTTCTTTTTCACCAGGGCGGCGAGCTCGGCATCGTCGCCACTGGCACAGGGGACGACCTTTTCGGCGCTGCTCTGGAAGACACCGTAGAGGGCGTAGTAGTCGCGTGTGGGGATGGGATCGAACTTGTGATCGTGGCAGCGCGCGCAGGCGACGGTGAGCCCCTGGGTGCCGCGCATGACGACGTCGATACGGTCATCGATGATGTCATGGGTGACGCCGAGGAAGCGGCGGCCGAGGGTGAGGAAGCCCATGGCGGCGAGGTCTGGCGACTGCGGCGGCACGACCTGATCTGCGGCGAGCTGAAGAAGGAGGAAGCGATCATACGGCATGTCGTTATTCAGCGCGCGGACGAGCCAGTCACGATAGGGGGTGGCGTGGACCCAGAGCTTTTCTTCGCGGGCATAGACGTAGCCCTTGGTATCGGAATAGCGGGCGACATCGAGCCAGTGCCGCGCCCAGTGCTCGCCGTAGTGAGGGCTGGCGAGGAGGGTATCGACGAGGCGCTCGTAGGGCAGATCGCTGGAATCGGGAGGCAGGCCGGTGAGATCAAAGGAGACGCGGCGGGCCAGGGTGCGTGCATCGGCGCGGGGGGCGGGCTTCAGGCCCTGCTCGGCGAGCTGGCGATGGATGAATTCATCAATGCCGGTGCCTTTGACCGGCTTCAGTGGCTGGAATGCCCAATGCTCCGCCGAGAAGAGACTCGTGGAGAGGAGCAGTGTGGCGAACTGGAGGAGGCGGGAGGACATACGTAACCGCGATGAGTTACGTGAGCTTGGCGCGGAGTCCTTCTGGAGGTCTTGATTTCCCGGACCGTCGCTTCATTATCTTTACTGGAGATAATGGAGCGGGTGACGCGATTCGAACGCGCGACATCTTCCTTGGCAAGGAAGTGCTCTACCACTGAGCTACACCCGCTTTTCTGCGGGCCGGGATTCTGGAGCAGCTTCGTTTTCGTGCAAGCACAAAGTTGGGTTTTGTGGTCGTGCGATGAAGTTTTTCTCGATCAATGCCGCAGCTCACATCTCCATGATGTTGAAGAGCGTGAGGTTGCGGTCGTGAAGATACGCGGCGGCATAGACGCTGAAGAGGAACTGCATCTTTACCGGCAGGCCCGCTCCGGCGACGTGGACGATGGTGCTGTTCATGTACTGGCCGAAGAAGGAGAGACCGCCGGGACAGAAGGGCAGCGCGACTTCATGCATGGGCCACTTCACGACGTTTCCCGAGCGACTCCAGTCGCGCACGAGGCGATTGAAGGCGGACTGCTCGAAGAGGCAGTTGCCCTCGCGGAAGGGGGCGGGCTCTGACTCGATGGCACGCCAGGTTTTCATCAGTTCTCGCCAGCGTGAGGCGCGGACGGCCCAGGTGCCGCTGTTGATGCCCTCCATTTTCAGCGTCTCACGCTCGTGCTGGGTGAGATAGCAGCCGAAGTAGCCGGACTGGATGTGCGTCCAGGCTTCAGGAAGCACGGCGAGATCCCAGTCGCCTGTGAGGAGTGGGTCGAGGGGTTTGATCACCACGGCATCGCAGTCGATGAAGGCGATCTTGTCGTAGCCGGCGGGGTCGATGTGCTTTGCAAGCGAGTGTTTGAAGGACTGTGCGTAGTATTGAAAGGAGTGGTCGCAGTCGGGGGCGTTCGTGGCCTCGATCCGAACCTCCCGCACGCAGGCACGCGGCACCATGAAGAGCGGGTGCGGTGAATTGTGAAACACCACGATGTCCCCGGTGAAGCCCGAACGCAGAAGCGAGGAGACGAGGAGCTTGGCCATGTTGCGGTGCTCCATGGCTCCGACAGGATCAAGCGCGAGCGTATAGACGAGATGACGTGGCATGTGCGGATGAAGTCAGGTTTCCAAGATTTGGAGCAGCAGGGTCTGCGGATCGAAGAAGAAGGTGCTCATGTAGAGACCGAACATGAAGCGCAGCTTTTCCTCCAGCTCCCGCGACCCGGCCAGATGAACGAGCGTGGCGGCGAAGTAGTCCTGCGGGCGCGGATCATAGCCAAAGGGCGTGGCGAGGTCGGCCCTGCCCAGCGGGCGCTTTTTCAAACGAGTCTCGATGATCAATCGTGTGAGCGCGGCCTGATCGGCGAAGAACTTCTCGCGTGGCGATGGCCCCTCCGCGATACGCTCCCACTCAGCAGCCACCTTTGGAAACTGGCTGGCCTTTACGGCAAGGAAGCCGCCATTGATGCCCGGTTGCGCGAGATGGGCGTGCTCATGCTCGCCGATGAAGCAGTTGAAAAACGGCTCACCTGCCGAGCTGCCGGGCTCTGGGTAATAGGCGATGTTCCAGCGCTCATCGAGCAAGGGGCTGACATCTCGGAGCGCGAGACAGTCGGCGTCGAGGAAGAGGACTTTGTCATAGCCGCTGACCTCGAGCAGATGCCGCGCGCGGAACTTCCACTGCTGCGCGTAGTGCCAGAAGTCATCACCATCAGGACCCATGGTCTCGACGAGCACTTCCCGAACTCCGGCGCGCGGCACGCGGAAGAGAGGCTCGGGGGAGTTTTTGATCACCACGATGTCGCCACGAAAACCTGTGCGCAGCAGGGAGAGCACGAGCATTTTCGCCATGGTCCGATGCCCCGTCGCCCCTGGAGGATGATCCAGGGCGAGTGTGTAGGCGAGGTGTCGGAGATGTTTCATAGGTTCAATGAGGAACCGACCTTGCCTCGCTAGACACCTTACTCAAGCCGTGACTCTAGTTGACCAGCGGGATTTCGGTTGCGTCTTCGGCAAACTGGCCAAGCCTGAGCCCGCCATGAATCCTGAAGAACCCACAACTCAACGTTCTGTGGCCTCCATGTCGGCCTTGATCGAGCAACTGTCCCAG